>JAHCKB010000283.1 GCA_026125985.1 Bradyrhizobium sp. | reverse complement strand
GGCTGTTCGCCGATTAAAGTGGTACGTGAGCTGGGTTCAGAACGTCGTGAGACAGTTCGGTCCCTATCTGCCGTGGGTGTTGGAATGTTGAGAGGATTTGCCCCTAGTACGAGAGGACCGGGGTGAACGTACCTCTGGTGGAGCAGTTGTCGCGCCAGCGGCAGTGCTGCATAGCTATGTACGGACGGGATAACCGCTGAAAGCATCTAAGCGGGAAACCCACCTCAAAACGAGCATTCCCTTGAGAACCGTGGAAGACGACCACGTTGATAGGCCGGATGTGGAAGTGCAGTAATGCATGCAGCTTACCGGTACTAATCGTTCGATCGGCTTGATTGCTCTCATTTTCAGTGTCCATAGGGCCGCAAGGCCCTTGACCAGATTGAGTGAGAGCGGGTGGTTCGCCACTCGCCAAAGATCGCTTGCTTCGTTTCCTTGTGCTTCGCCGGCCTGGTGGTTCTAGCGAGGAGCATGAACCCGATCCCATCCCGAACTCGGCCGTTAAACTCCTCAGCGCCAATGGTACTATGGCTTAAGCCCTGGGAGAGTAGGTCGCTGCCAGGCCTGCCAAGTACAAGGAACTCCTCTTTGCGTGTCACGAATACAGAACGCCGCTTCCCTCCGGGAAGCGGCGTTTTTGTTTCTGCTGACTGTCTTGTGATGGGCGGCCACCATTCGGGGCATCCGTTGCCCGGCGGGTTCATGGGCCGTTCATTTCCACTCCCGTACCTCTACTGTCCGGAAGCGCGCACTTTGCGTCCGGCCCGAGGAGACCTTCATGCGTGACATCGTTCGTGCCGGCGCTGCCTCACTCGGCATCAGCGTCCTCGCGGCCATGGTTGCAGTTACCTCGGGCACCGATGCCTTCGCGCAAGCCAAGCAGCAGCAGATGGCGCCGCCGCCAAAGCAGGCGCCTGCGCAGGCCGCTCCGGCCCAGCCGGCGGATATTCCGGAACTGAAGCAGGTCGCGCTGACCGACAAGCAGATCGAGAGCGTGCTCGCCGCCCAGAACGACATGAACGCGGTGACCGACAAGATCCAGGACAATGCGCCGCCCGATCCCAAGATCGACGCCAAGCTCGACGAGGTGGCCAGGAAGTACGGCTTTGCCGATTATCCCGCTTACAATGCCATCGTGGACAATATCAGCCTCGTGCTCGGCGGCATCGATCCTGCGACCAGGAAATACATCGGTGTCGAAGCCGTGATCAAGGCGCAGATCGCGCAGCTTCAGGCCGACAAGACCTTGCCGGCCAAGGACAAGAAGGAGGCGCTTGCCGACCTCAACGAGGCGCTGAAGCAGAAGCAGCCGGCAGTCGAGAACAAAGGCAACATTGATCTCGTGCTGAAATATTATGATAAGCTCAGCGAGGCTCTCGGCGGCGACGAGTAGAGGCGCTGCGCGCAAGACAATTCGATCGGCGGATCCAAGCAAGAAGCCCCGGAGAGCGATCTCCGGGGCTTCATTTTTCTCCTGAAGGAGCCGCGCAGGGGCCTCAGGTCTTGGTCCGCATGCGCATCATGAAGCTGTCGTAGCCGAGCTCGGCGACCTGCATCCACGCCAGCGATTCGCTGCGGAATGCGGTCAGGCTCTCATACATCTTCTTGAAGTGCGGATTGGACTTGGCGAGATCGGCATAGATACCGTTGGCCGCCTTGTAGCACGCCTCGAGCACGTCCTGCGGGAACGGACGCAGGACCGCGCCCGCCACCAGCAGGCGCTTCAGCGCCGCCGGGTTGTTGTAGTCGTATTTGCCGGTGACCCAGGTGAAGGTGTCGTACGACGCCGTCTCGATCGCTGCCTGATAGTGCTTCGGCAGTGCGTTGAACTTCTCGAGATTCATGATGTTGTGGCCCTGGCCGGTGCCTTCCCACCAGCCCGGATAGTAGTAGTACTTGGCGACCTTGACGAAGCCGAGCTTTTCGTCGTCATAGGGGCCGACCCACTCGGCGGCGTCGATGGTGCCCTTTTCCAGCGCCGGATAGATGTCGCCGCCCGCGATCTGCTGCGGCACGCCGCCGACCTTGGCGATGATGCTGCCCGCGAACCCGCCGACGCGGAACTTGAGACCCTTGAAGTCGTCGATGTTCTTGATCTCCTTGCGGAACCAGCCACCCATCTGCGCGCCGGTCGAGCCGGTCGGTGCGCCGACGACGTTGTACTCCTTCAAGAGGTCGTTGAGCATATCCATGCCGCCGCCGAACCGCAGCCAGGAAATATGCTGGCGAGTGTTGAGGCCGAAGGGCAGCGAGGTGCCGAACGTGAAGGCCGGGTTCTTGCCCCAGTAGTAGTACAATGCGGTGTTGCCCATCTCGACAGTGCCGTTGGAGACGGCGTCGAGCACCTGTAGGCCGGGGACGATTTCGCCGGCGGCAAACGGCTGGATCTGAAACTTGTTGTCGGTGAGGTCGCCCACACGCTTGGCGAAATATTCAACGCCGCCATACAGCGTATCGAGCGCCTTCGGCCAGCTCGCGGTATACCGCCACTTAATCTCGGGGTTTGCTTGTGCGATGGCGGGCGATGCAACCGCGGTCGCGGCTGCACCGACACCGGTTACTTTCAGAAAATCACGACGTTTCATGCGTTTCCTTCTCCGTTGTTGCCGACGACGCCGGCATTTGGCGGCGATCTCGATGTCGCCTTCTTGCTTTGCCGATAGTCCGGCACACTGGCTTGTATCTGAAACCCGGCTTCAGCCCCCCGATTTTGGGGCGCTCGGAAGACCGGAAATGGTCGAATTCCAGACTGCCGGCAGGATGGCCAATTGGCCCTCCGGAATCAAGACCATAGGAAAGGCAATACCCCGTGCCGCCACCACAACGCAGATGCGAAGAGAGGTGGTGAAGGCGACCTCCTTGCACCAAGTCCTGGGGACGCTGCCCATCAACGGCATGGAATCCGGGGCGCGTCAGCCTGACAGCGCGGGGCGGGGAGTGTCCGCATAGCCGGGAGCAAATGACAAGGAAGTTTTCTATTGCAGGTATAACAATTCACCTAAGCAATTATAATTTGTGTATTTTCTGGCCGGTGGTCGGTACCGGAAGCCTTGCGAACGGTATGGCGCCCGACATCTGCCGGTCAGAGGTATTTCCCTAGCTCGAAAACGCCGCCTCCATCGCCTTGCGCGTCTTCACCGTCTCGTCCCCCGCATCGAACTCGACATCGCTCCAGCGCACCACCGTGCCGTGGGGGACCTGGTTCTTCAGCCTGACGCGATGGGCTAGCCCGATCGGCAGCGCGCCGGCCTTCAGGCTGGCGGCCGCCGGCATCAGCTTGCCCCACACGGTGTAGCCGCCTTCGCCGTCGAGCATCTCGCCGGCGAGGAGATTTTTCTTGGCGACCGCGGCGACGTCGCCGCGAAAGCCGTGTGGCTGGCCGGTCGGCTCCTTGCGTAGCGCCGCCGACAGGATGGAGATGTTCAGTTCGAGCCCGATCAGATGGTAGGGCTTGTACATCGCCGCATAGCGTCCGCTGGCATCCGTCTTCAGCCCGTACTGCCTGAAGCAATCCGCGGCATAATCGTTGGGGGCCTCCAGCACCACATAGACGCCCCAGCGCAGGTCGCGAAACACCGGGCGGCCGTCGCGCTCCAGCGACGACACAACTTCCACCACGCCGGATTTCTCCAGCACGCCACCCCGTTCGCGCGGTCGCATCACATGCGGCAGATCGTCGACGCCGCAGGGCGGAAACAGCAAGCCGTCCGCGGGGACATCGAGCCCGCATGCATTGGCGATCGCCGCCATCTCGATGGCGGACTTGGTGCCGTCGAGGAAGGAATTGAACATTTGCGGGTTCATGCCGGCCGATTGCGCTTCGCCGGCGGTGAGCCCGTAATGCTGCCAGACGCCGTCGGGCGTCACGTCGTGATAGGCCGGCAGGTACTTCGTACCCTTGCCGGCGGCAACGACGCGAAATCCGGTGGCCCGCGCCCAGTCCACCATCTCGGCGGTTAGCGCCGGCTGGTCGCCATAGGCGAGCGAATAGACCACTCCCGCCTTGCGGGCTTCCTCGGCGAGCAACGGGCCGGCCAGCACGTCGGCCTCGACATTGACCATCACGATATGCTTGCCGGCGCCGATGGCCGCGCGCGCATGCCTGATGCCGACCGCGGGATTGCCGGTCGCCTCAACCACCACCTCAACGTCGCCTGACACGGCCTTGGCTCCGTCGGCGGTGAACTGCGTCGCCGCAATCCGCGCGTCATCCCAGCCGACGGTGCGGCAGGCATCCTTCGCGCGCTGCGGATCGAGGTCGACGATGACGGGCACCTCCAGCCCGGGCGTATGCGGCACCTGGGAGAGGAACATCGAGCCGAACTTGCCGGCGCCGATCAGCGCGACCCGAACCGGTTTGCCCGCGGCGCGGCGGGCGTTGAGGAGATGGGAGAGATTCATCGAGGATATCCCAGTCAGGAAAGCACGTAAGCTTCTCGCCGCGATGGCCGGGCTTGTCCCGGCCATCCACGTTTTGGGCTTGCATGAAAGAAGACGTGGATGCCCGGGACAAGCCCGGGCACGACGAGAATACAGACCGGCGAGTGCGACGACTACTCCGCCGCCTGCCGCGGCGCCCGCGCCAGCCGCAGCAACGCGCCGTCCTCCACCGTCTCGATCGGCGTGAAATCGCGATGGGCGATGTAGTCCGGCCGGGTGGGTGTACGGATATAGTTCGAGACCGCATTCAGCGTGAGGTACACGATCTTGCGGGGGTAGGGTGTGATGTTGCCGGCCGAACCATGTACCAGGTTGCCGTGGAACATCAGCATGCCGCCGGCCTTGCCGGTCGGCGCCACGATGCCGCCTTCCTTGACCAGCCGCGTCACAGTTTCCTCGTCGAGCGTCCACAGCGGATAGGAGGTCGTCTGGAGATCGTGCGAGGCCTTGAGGTCGCCGGCATGGTGACTCTTCGGCACCAGCATCAGGGGACCGTTGATCGGCATCACCTCGTCGAGGAAGATTGCGATGTTCATGGCGCGCGGCTCAGGCATGCCGTCGTCACGTTTCCAGGTGCCGTAATCCTGATGCCATTGCCAGACGTCGCCGGTGAAAGCCGCCTTGGCGTTGATCTTGAACTGGTGCATGTACACCTTCTCGCCGAATACCTGCTCGATCGGCTCGATCATGCGCGGGTGCCTGCCGAGGATGCCGAAGGCCTCGTTGTAGAGATGGGCAGCAAAAGCAGTGCGGGGCGCGCCGCTCTTCTCGCGCCAGACCTCAGGCCGGTTGGCGTCGTAGATGCCGACGGCCTCGCGGGCGAGGAAGTCGACCTCTTCCTGTGAGAACAACTCCGGCAGGAACAGCCAGCCTTCGCGGTTGAAAAACTCGATCTGCTGCGGTGTCAGTTTCATGTTTTCCTCTCCCTTGGTTCTTGTCGTCATTTACGGGCGCGCCGAGGCCTAAGCGGCCTCGTCGGTTGCCCTCAGTCTTTCTTCCGTCATCCGTCCTGCGCCGAGCGCATGCGCAAGCGCTCCGGACTCCGCTGCCTTCGCATTGCCGGAGAGCACATGCGCGGCGATGGTCTCATGCTCGTGCCAGGCGCTTTCGCGGTAGTCGAGTTCGGCCAGCACGGTCGCCATCGAGCGGCGCATGTGCGGCCAGTGCGGCGCGATCATCTCCTCGATGGCGGGGTTCCCCGACAGTACGTAGATCGCCTGATGAAAGTCGACATCGCGTGCGATCAATTCGGCAAGCGGCGTCCTGCCGCTGATCGAGCGCCCGGCGGCCAGTGCCGCCTCGAGCCGCGCGCGGCCGCCGGCGTCATTTTTCGCGCGCGCGGCCGCAAGCCGCGCTGCCAGCGCATCAATGGCTCCGCGGACTTCGTAAAGCTGGCGGATGCGTTCCGCATCCAGCCGGGTCACCTCGAAGCCGCGACGGCCGCTCTCGGCGACAAGCCCCTGCCGGTGCAGGAGATGCAGCGCATGCGAGACCGGCTGGCGCGACACCCCCAGCCGATCGGCGAGTTCGTTCTGCCGGATGCGCTGGCCCGGCGGCAGCGAGCGGTCGATGATCGCTTCCAGAATCCGCGCATAAACCTGGTCGATCAGGTTT
>JAHCKB010000282.1 GCA_026125985.1 Bradyrhizobium sp. | reverse complement strand
GCTTCTTCGACGCGCTCAGGCGGGCGATGCCCGACGATGGCATCCTTGCGGTCGACGACGGCAACCACACCTTTCTCACCGCCGAACTGATGCCGATCCATTCGCCCAAGAGCGTCATCCTGCCGACCGACTTCAACTGCATGGGCTACGCCGTGCCGGCGGCGATCGGCGCCAAGCTCGCCTTTCCCGATCGTGCCGTGCAAGCCATTGTCGGCGACGGCGCCTTCATGATGACCTGCATGGAGATACTTACCGCCGCGAGCAACGGCCTCGGCGTGGTCTATTACGTCTTCAACGACGGCGAACTCGCCCAGATCGCGCTGGCGCAATCGATTCCCTATGGACGCAAGCCCTGCACCCAGCTCGGCAAGCTGAACATCGAGGGCGTCGCGCTGGCGACCGGCGCCGCCTTTCTGCCGATGAACGACAATGCGGAGATCGACGGGGTCATCGCCAGGGCCAACGAGATCGCCGGCGAAGGCCGGCCCGTGATCGTCGCCGTGCGCATCGACTATTCGAAGAAGACGGCGTTCACGCTCGGTACGGTGAAGACGAATTTCGGTCGCTTCCCGCTCAACGAGAAGCTGCGCTTCCTGGCGCGTGCGGCGGTCCGCCATGTCACCGGCTAGGGCTCCCGCCCCAGGGCGGAGCGTCCCTAGAACCGCACGCAGGCCGGGCCGATGATCAATCCGACCGACTGTTGCTCGAAGCGCTGCTTGTAGGCTTCCGCGATCGCCTCGATCTTGGTCCGGTCATCGTCGGCGCCCGGCAGTACGATCTCGATCAGCTTGCTCGACTCGTTGACGATGCTGCCACGCCGTTTGTCGCGCCACTGTCCCGTCGCATCGACGACGGTGAAGCCGTCGGGAAAGCGCGGCGACACCTCGCGGGCGACGAACTCGGACCAGTCGGTTTCGCCGACCCGGAACCGGTCCTCGACATTGCGCCCGAACAGCAGATGCGCCACCTGCCGCCCCTGCAGCGACGGATCGCAGGAAACCGGATCGGTGGCGGCGACCGCCGGCGCGACGGCAATCAGCAGGCCGGCGACGGCGAAGCAGACTCGGCGAAACAATTTCGCAAACCCCGTTATCATCGCTCGGCTGCTCCCTGACTGACCGTGGCCACTCCGCCGTCGCCTTTCAGTACGGGTTGCCATCGAATCCGGTTTCGCCGCTCAACTGGACGTCGCGATTTCGTTACGCCGAAGGTTCGCCGCTTGCCGGCATGCGTGATCCGGTCTTGAAACAGACGGGCGGAATGCTACACCTCGCAGCCTCCGCCCTCCAAATGCCGTCACAATGACCCTTCCTGCCGCCACACCTCGCGAGATCAGAACCGCCCTGCTGTTGCGCGAGGAAATCGCGCTGCTCGATGTCAGGCATGAGGCGGAGTTTGCTGCCGGACATCCGCTGTTCGCTGCGAACATGGCGGCCTCCCGCATCGCGCTGGAGGCTGAAATGCGGCTGCCGCGCAAGGATGTCGCCATCGTTCTCTATGACAACGGCGAAGGCCTCATTCCCGCCGCGTGCGAAAGTCTGGCCCGGCTCGGCTATCGCAATGTCCGCGAACTCGCAGGCGGCCTCAAGGCCTGGGTCGCCGCCGGCTACGAGCTGTTCCAGGACGTCAACTCCTACGCTAAGGCGTTTGGCGAATTGGTGGAGCACCGCCGCCATACGCCCTCGCTGCCGGCAGACGACGTCGCTGCCTTGATTGCCTCCGGTGCCGACATCGCCATTCTCGACGTTCGCCGCTTCGACGAATACACCACCATGAACATCCCGGGCTCGGTCAGCGTGCCCGGCGCGGAACTGGTGCTGCGCGCAGCGAAAGCTGCACCGGATCCGGCCACGACCATCGTGGTGAACTGTGCCGGCCGCACCCGCTCCATCATCGGTACGCAATCGCTGATCAATGCCGGCGTACCCAACAAGGTGGTGGCGCTGCGCAACGGCACCATCGGCTGGACGCTGGCCCGGCACGGGCTTGAGCACGGCGCGAACCGGCGCGGGGAGATCGGCGCCTTTGCAGACGCGGAGAGCAGGGCGCGCGACGTTGCCTATCGCGCCGGCGTCCGCCGCCTTGACATGGAGGAGTTCACCGCACTGCAGGCACGGGCAGGCCGCACGCTCTACCGCTTCGACGTTCGCTCGGAGGACGAATATGCCGCGGGCCATCTCGCCGGCTTCCGCCACTATGCCGGCGGCCAGCTCGTGCAGGAGGTCGACATGGCCGCACCCGTGCGCGGCGCCCGTATCGTGCTGACCGACGACAGGAGCATCCGCGCCGACATGACCGCATCATGGCTCGCGCAGATGGGTTGGGAGGTCTATGTGCTCGACGGCGGCTATGACGGTGCGCTGGAGACGGGTGGTCCCGTGGTCGTGCCGAAGCCCGATCCGGCGCATCGCTATCGCCGTCCCTATGAAGGCACTGACGTATCCGACGAGAAGATGCAGGCCTATCTCGACTGGGAATTCGGCCTGGTCGAGCAGCTCCGCCGTGACGGTACGCACGGCTTCTTCGTGATCTAAAGCGTGATCCTGAGAAGTGTGAAGCCGGTGCTTTAGGCCCTGCTCTGGCCGGTCAGATTCTGGCCGCCCGTTCGCGTGCTTCGCGCAGCAAATGCGCCAGATTGGCGCAGTGCTGCCGATGACGCTTCTCCGCTTCGCCCTCGAGGTGTTGTCCCAAAGAGCGATTGAGATGCTGCGCCAGCATGTCGAGGTCTGCAATGAGCTTGACGCAACGGGCACGCGCGGTCTGGACAACTGGAGGACAAGGACGTCGATCGGGCAATTGGACGATGTTGGACATGGCGCAATCCGGCTGAATGATGGGTAGACTCCGAATACCGTGATGCTGATCTGCAGGCGGGTGTTCCGCCTACGCCGCTGCTCTGCGACGCGCGGTCGCCTCGTTCGTCATACGCTGACCGACGACCTCGTCGTCGAATTCGAGGTTCACGCGATTGATGGAGCGGCTGACGATCAGGGCCTCGATCGTCAGCCCGAGCAGCCTGAAACGCACGGTGTCCGCTTTGGGCAGGAGATTGCCATCCACCCAGCACGACGCGCCTTTCGGGGAGATGTCGCGCAGCGTCGCCTCGATCGTGACGGTGCCGAATTCGAGATGCGCCGGCAGGTCGGTCTTGCTGCGCTCGACGGTCCGGCGATCGGCGGAGCGGATCTTCTCGATGAAGCCTTCGGCGACGGATTTCAGCTTTGTTGCTTCTTCCGTCAGGGTGGTCGCCGCGCTCGCCACCAGATCAGCTGTCTTCTTGGCCGAGTTCGAGACGCTTCGCACTTCCTGCACCGAGCTGGAAACGTGGGAGGAGCCGGCCGCCGCCTCGGCAATGGTCCGGCCGATCTCGGCGGTGACGGCGCTTTGTTCTTCAACAGCGGAGGAAATCGCGGTCGCGGCCTCGCGGATGCCGCTCACCGTGCTGGAAATGCCGCCCATCGACTGCGCGACTTCGCCGGCGACGGCCTGGATGCTTGCGACCTGTTCGCTGATTTCCCCGGTGGCTTTGGCCGTCTGACCTGCCAGCCCCTTCACTTCGCTCGCCACGACCGTGAAGCCGCGTCCGGCCTCGCCGGCGCGCGCCGCCTCGATGGTTGCGTTCAGAGCCAGCAGGTTGGTCTGGGCGGCGATCGTCTGGATCAGTCCGACAACCTGGCCGATGCGGGTCGAGGCCTCGTTGAGGCTGCGAATCGTGGCCTCGGTCCCTGCTACGGTGTTCACCGCGGCGTTCGCCGTTTCGGACGCATGGGAAACCTGCCGCGTGATCTCGGCAATCGAGGCGTTCATTTGCTCGGTTGCGGAGGCGACGGATTGCAGGTTGGTGGAGGCCTGTTCGGCGCCGGCGGCCGCCTGGGTCGCCTCCTCCGCCGTCTTCTCCGTTGCACCGAGCAGGGTCGCGGCGTTGGCGTGCAGGGATTCCGCGGCCTTTGTCACCTGGCCGATGAAGTCGCCGATGGTCTTGCTGAACTGGTCGGCGAGGTCGTTGAGTCGTTTTGAGAACCCGAGTTCGCCCTCTTTCAGATAGGTCGCGACCACGAATTGAATGTCGAACAGCACGGCCCGGTCGATCGCGCGGATCGCCTGGTCGATCTTCCGCTTGCTGTCGGCCGGCCGCAGGGCCAGCATGTAGTGGCCGATGACGTGGCCGTGCAGTTCCTGCAGGACCAGCAGATAGGCGGCGATGTAGGGTTCCGGGGCAAGGCCGATCTGGTTGTGTACCTTGGCGATGCGTTGCACCGACTCGACATACTCGTTGTCGAACCGGCCTGAGAACAGCCGCTGCCAGTGCGATTGCTGCGCTTTCGAGGCCCGGCCCATGGCCGCCTCACTTGAAAAGAGATTCTTCAGGTCCGGCCGCTGCGCGACATGGGCGTAGAAATCCTTGAGGAAGCGCGGCAACTCGGGTTCGATCACCGGCCACACTTCCGCGATCCCGCGGCGGGCGGCGTCGTCAATGCGGTTGAAACGAAGCGATTCTTGGATATCGGAATTCTGCATGGGTAGGTCTCGGAAAATTTGGGTTGCCGGGATGGAATCAAATTTAGGCAATTGCTCTAAACGCTCCGCGAAAATTCCTTGTGCGCAAAGCGGCGGGTTCGTGCAAAAATTGCTCGCTGGGGTAGCGTCGTTGCGCCGGCCAGCAGGAATTGCTGTTTGCGCGCAAAAAAGGGTGCGGACATGCGCAACATGGCGAGCAAGCGGCGGCAAGAGCGCCGCCTTCCGAATCATCAGCGTGGGCGAACGGCGGGCTTGCCGTTTGGCAGCATTAGAAACTCGACGCCTGCCGCTTCCATTGTGCGTAAAATTACGGATAACGCTTCATTGTACCCTGTGCTCGTACCGTCGAACTCCTCGAGGCGACGTATGACCCCGATTGTCAGGCCCGTGGCATTGGCAAGATCTCGCACCGACCAATTGAGAATTCCGCGGCCGCCCCGTATCTGCGCTCCGGTGATTTGCAGGGTTTCTTGCGTTCCTGCGATCAGATCGTGCACGTCGATAGTTACGCCGATCCATTCGATGACCGAGGAATCGCGATCTCTCAGCGGCACCGCGTGCGACCGGTACCAGCGGGAACTACCATCTGATTCCATGATGCGATGCAGGAATTTGAATGGCTTCTGGCTGGCCGCCGCTCGAGACCAGTTGGCCAGTAGCGCTGCCTTGTCGTCGGCAAACACGCGATCGAGCCAGTCGCCGTTGGCATCGAGCCCTTCCGCCGACATGAGCCTGTTTGCTTGGAGTCCGTCATCATCAGGCGGCGCCATCCAGACTACACAGGAGGCGGCGTTGACGAGTTCCTTGAACCGGCGTTGGACTAATTCAGATTGGAGGCGGGCCTCGAAAAGTGGCGTTACATCCACACATACTCCCGCGAGATGCGTATTGTTGTCGTCTCCGCCGGTAAGCCACCCAAGTTGACTGATGTGTCGAACGCGACCGTCACGCAAGATCACCCGAAAATCCCTGTCGAGTAGCCGGCCCTCCCTGACTTCATGCCTTATCCAGCCCGTCGACAACCGATCGTCGGGATGCGTCATAGACAAGGCCAGCGCCCGGGTCGGCGTTTCAATCCCGGGTTTTAGTCCGAACAACGCGAACAGGCCGTCGGACCATTGCAGCTCGTCGGCATCGATATCCCAAGTGAACAATCCGAAGCCGAGGCGCTCTTCGAGGAGGAGCAGGGTTTGATAAGTGTCCAGTTTCCCACCAAAGCGAACCGACATGAGGGCCTGACTGTGCGAATCCGGCTGTTAGATTTTTCTGCGGGGTTGCCCCCTCCCGTTACTCGTCGCCGGAAGGCGGGGTGTGAGGGCAATCGACAAGCGGGCGATAGGTCCCTTACAGAGATCTGCCAAGCTCGAAACGAGCGGCAACAAATTCTGTTCGACCTGGAAGTCCGCCGAAGTCTACGAAACCGCAGCTGCGCCGTCGGCAGGCAATGTTGCCGATCACGGTACGAAGTTGCGGTTTATCCAGCGGTGCGGTCCGGATGCATCTCGCTCGTTCAGGCTGATTTGAGGAAGCGGTGTCCTTCGACC
>JAHCKB010000281.1 GCA_026125985.1 Bradyrhizobium sp. | reverse complement strand
TTTCCCCCAACGACGAACAGCGCGTGTTCGACGAAACCGATTATCGGCTCGCCGCGACCGCTCTGCTGATTCATATCGTTTCGCTCGATGGTGAGCCGACCGCGATCGAGAAGCGCAAGCTGCACAGTCTGATCGAAACCAGCTTCAAGCTCGATCCCGGTACCGCCGACTCGTTGATCGCTTCCGCTACGCGCGCCGAGAACGACGCGGTCGATCTCTATCGCTTCACCAGCGTGATCATGCGCGAGGTGGACGCGGCAGGCCGTCGCCGCATCGTCGAGATGATGTGGGAGATGGTGTTTGCCGACGGCAAGGTCACCGAATTCGAGGACAACGTGCTGTGGCGCGCGGCCGATCTGCTGGGCATTTCCGGCCGGGACCGGATCGATCTCAAACACGCCGTGCAGGAGCGCCAGGCCGCGCGTGCCGCCAGCGACAAGGATAGTGCCAGCGCGGCCATCTGATCGCAGGCAGGCACATCCCCGTCCGGACGCCACATGACCAAAATTTAACGTATGGCTGCGGCAGCCTTCGGCCGCAAATGGCGAGCTTCGATACGTTCGGTACAGCATAGCAGGGGCCGCCCTGCCGCGAATGGCTTGCTCCCTGTTTCCGGCTATGGTCTTGTCCGGCCGAGCATGCGGCCCTTCCGTTGATTTTCAATAAGAGTTTTGCATCGTGACCGAGCGTGTAGCGCTGATTACCGGAGCCTCGGCAGGCATTGGCATGGAACTGGCGCGGATTTTTGCCGCGAAGGGTCACCGCGTCGCGCTGGCCGCGCGGCGCGCCGATCGCCTCAATGAGCTGGCCGCTGAAATCGTGGCCGCCGGCGGTGCGCAGCCCATCGTCATCCCCTGCGATCTCGAACAGGCGGACGCCTGCGATACGATCGAGGGCGCATTGGCTGCGGCCGGTGTCGAGCTCGAATATCTCGTCAACAATGCAGGCTTCGGCGTTTTCGGTCATGCAATCAAGCGCGACCGGAACGATCAGCTCGGCATGATCGCGGTTAACATCAGGGCGCTGACCGATTTGACGCTGCGCTTTGCCGATCAGCTCGCTCGCCACCGCGGCGGCGTTCTCAATATCGGCTCGATTGCCGGCTTCCTTCCGGGGCCGGGCATGGCGATCTACTACGCTTCCAAGGCGTATGTGCTGTCCTTCAGCGAAGCGATGCGCCACGAACTCGCACCGCAAGGCGTGCGCGTCACGGTGGTTTGCCCCGGTCCCGTTCCGACCGAATTCCAGGCAAGGGCGGGGGTCGCGCCGGGGTTCGATTCGGCAGTCCTGAACGTCTCGCCCGCCCAGGTGGCGAAGCAGGGCTATGACGGCCTGATGGCCGGCAAGCGGGCAGTGCTGCCCGGCGTCGGCATCAAGATGGTGCCGCTGCTGCTGCGGTTCTTTCCCCGGTCGTTCATCCTGGCCGCGGTCGGCGGATTTCAGTTGCGGAAGCGCTGAACCAGACCCGGACCAGTCTCCCCGCATCACTGGCCCGTGACTTGCCCCGCTGACGCCGAGTGTGATGCGGCTCACCTCAAATTAACGACCGCTCAGCTACGGTTCATCCGGAAACTGTCAGAAGCAAGGACCATGTCTTTTCGGCGCACCATGACCAGCGGGAACGTCCTGCCCTTTCCCGGGCGAGGGACGCACGCCGCCGGGCCGAATGCTCCCCTGCCGGTCCTGATCGTCCTGCATCAGGAGACCTCCACGCCCGGCCGCGTCGGCAATGCGCTTCGCGCGTTCGGGCATTCCCTCGACATCCGCCGCCCGCGTTTCGGCGACGCTCTGCCGGAAACGCTCGATGAGCATGCCGGTGCCGTTTTCTTCGGCGGCCCGATGAGTGCGAACGATCCCGACGACTACATCCGCCGCGAGATCGACTGGATCGAGATTGCCTTGCGCGAGCAGCGGCCGTTTCTCGGCATCTGCTTGGGCGCGCAGATGCTCGCCATGCAGCTTGGCGCGAGGGTCGCGCCGCATCCGCAAGGTATCACCCAGATTGGCTATTATCCGATCCGCCCCACCGCGGCGGGCAACGCCGCGTGTCCGGACTGGCCCGATCACGTCTATCACTGGCACCGCGAAGGTTTCGAGTTGCCTCATGGCGCCGAGCTGCTTGCGGAAGGCGACGATTTTCCGGTGCAGGCGTTTCAGAGCGGAAACGCCTTCGGCTTCCAGTTTCATCCGGACGTGACCTACGCGATGATGCATTGCTGGACCACACGCGGTTACGACAATATGGGTTCGCCCGGCGCGCGGGCGAGGCATCAGCATTTTGCCGATCGTGCCGTGTACGATTTCGCCGAGCGTGCCTGGCTCAAGCAATTCATCGATGGCTGGCTGGCGCGCCGACCGAATCTGGTTCTGGCGCAGGCCGCGGAATAGTCCGCGACGCAAAATATCCCCTCGTTCACCAGACGGCTTGTCCGACCTGCAGCTGTGCTAGAGCATATTCGGTTCTGATTGAATCAGAACCGAAGCTCTAGATTCTTGATTTGACGCGTTTTCTTCACGCGAACCGGTTTCCACTTCGCTTGAAAACGCTCTAGTGTCGTTCCCAACAGAAAGCGGGAGGCGACATGACGCGCGAGCAATTCGCAACGCTGCTCAGCGATTTCACGCATTCGGCGGAGAGCGGCGACGGCGCGCGCTTCGCGCGGCATTTCACCGAAGACGGCATCTACCACGACTACATCTACGGCCCGCATCGGGGCCGCGCCGACATTGCGCACATGATGCAGAATCTGTTTCACCGCGATGCCACCGATTATCGCTGGGAGATGTTCGATCCGGTCTTCGACGGCAGCATGGGTTATGCGTGGTCGCTGTCGAGCTTCACCTCCACCATCCCGCAATTCAAGGGCCGGCGCGTCGTGATCGACGGCATGAGCCGTTTCATCGTGCGCGACGGGCTGATCGCGGAGTATCGCGAGTCCGTCAACGGCGGCGTTGCGATGTCGCAACTCGGCGTCGAACCGGAGCGGATGGCGAAGGTATTCAGGCGCTGGACCGGTTGGCTTACGGAACGGCCGGAGACGCAAGACTACCTGGCGCGGCCGACGGGTTCGCGTGCCAAGGCAAAATCCTGAACGACAACGATAATGTGCCGCAGGCGGAAAGCGGCGAGCAAGGGAGACGACATGAGCTACCAGCACATCCTGTATGACACCAAGGATAAGATCGCGACCATTACGCTGAACCGGCCTGACCGGATGAATGCGTGGACGCCGGTCATGGAGCGCGACGTTCGGCACGCGATGGAGACCGCGGCCGCCGACGACAATGTCCGGGTGATCGTGCTGACCGGCGCCGGCCGCGCCTTCTGCGCCGGCGCGGACATGGACGCGTTGAAGACCCTCGATCCCGACGATATCAGGCGCGCCGCCACCTTGCCGCCTTTCGACATGAACCGCGGGCCGGACTGGCAGACCCGCTACGGCTATTATCCGTCGATCGGCAAGCCCGTGATCGGCATGCTCAACGGCGCCACCGCCGGCATCGGCCTCGTTCACGCGCTCTATTGCGACCTGCGTTTTGCCGCCGACAACACAGTGTTCACGACGGCCTTCTCCCGCCGCGGCCTGATCGCCGAGCACGGCATCAGCTGGATGCTGCCGAGGATTGTCGGTCATGCCAATGCGCTGGACCTCCTGATGTCGGCGCGGCGCGTCACTAGCGAGGAGGCGCTGCGCATCGGTCTCGTCAACCGGCTCTATCCGCCGGATCAACTGGCCGAGCAGACCTATGCCTATGCGCGCGATCTCGCCGACTTCGTGTCGCCGAGCGCGATCGCCGTGATCAAGCGCCAGCTCTACGACGTGCCGTTCCAGACTCTGGCGGAGGCGACGATCGATGCGAACCGGGAAATGGTGGTCGCGCTGCGGGGCAGCGATTTCCGGGAGGGCGTGGCGAGCTTCATGGAGAAGCGGCCGCCGAGATTTGCGGGGAAGTGAGGGGCAGGGGAGCTTGTTGAACCGGTCCGCCTCCGCCCTGTCGGGCTTCGGCGAGACAGCCTTTGCTCACTTCGCTACGAGAGAGGGTACTAGGCTTGCCCAGCCGTAGCTCGCAAAGCGAGCGAAGGCTGGTGGAGCCAGGCGGGATCGAACCGCCGACCTCGTCATTGCGAACGACGCGCTCTCCCAGCTGAGCTATGGCCCCGTCGCGACCGTCCCGGAAGACGACCGACAATCGGCGCCATTTACCTTCCGGGCACCTTCCAAGTCAAGAACGGTAAATCCGCGCCCTTCCGCACTATTTTGCCCGGAACTTCCCTTGTTTGAGCGTGGCCGAACCGATATCTAGGCGACATCACACCTTGCGAGCCCAACCTGCCATGCGCGCCGTCCTCGACATCGTCCTGATCGTCCTCGACCTCTATGTCTGGCTCCTGATCGCCTCGGCCATCCTGTCCTGGCTGATCGCTTTCAATGTCGTGAACACCCGCAACCAGTTCGTCGCCGCGGTCTCCGAATTCCTTTACCGGATCACCGAGCCGGCGCTACGGCCGATCCGCTCCTTCATTCCGACCTTCGGCGGCCTCGACATCTCGCCGATCATCGTGATCCTGATCATCATGTTCCTCCAGCGGGTGATCTCCTATTACATCTATCCCAACGTCATCTGAGTGGGGCTTTGGCTGACCGGCCCGCTGATCCCTGGCGCTATTCCGGCGACGGCATCAGCATCGCGTTGCGCGTGACCCCGCGCGGCGGCCGTGACGACATCGACGGGATCGAAAAGCTGGCCGACGGCCGTTCGGTGGTGAAGGTCCGCGTCCGCGCCATTGCCGACGGCGGCGAGGCCAACCGGGCGGTGACGGAATTGCTGGCGAAAGCGCTGCGCGTGCCCAAGGCCAGCGTGAGGATCCTGTCGGGCACGACCTCGCGCCTCAAGCAGGTTGCGGTGGGCGGCGATCCCAAATCGCTCGGCGATGCCTTGCGTGCGCTGACGGCCAGGAATTCCGAACAAAAGGACTGAGATGACGGCTCGCATCATCGATGGAAAGGCCATTGCCGCAGATCTCCGCGCCCGTGTTGCCGAAGAGGTTGCGCGGGTGAAGCGCGATCACTCGCTCACCCCGGGGCTTGCGGTCGTGCTGGTCGGCAACGATCCCGCCAGCGAAGTCTATGTCCGCAGCAAGCACACGCAGACGCAGGCCGCCGGCATGGCCTCGTTCGAGCACAAGTTGCCGGCGGAAGTCTCGCAGGCCGACCTGCTCGCACTGATCGAAGAACTCAACCGCGATCCTGCCGTCCACGGCATCCTCGTGCAGTTGCCGCTGCCGAAACATCTGCATACGGAAACCGTGATCAACGCCATCGATCCCGCCAAGGATGTCGACGGCCTGCATCCGAACAATGCCGGGCGGCTCGCGGGCGGGTTTGCCGCGCTGTCGCCGTGCACGCCGCTCGGCTGCATCATCCTCACCAAGAGCGTTCACCCCTCGCTCGAGGGCATGAATGCCATCGTGATTGGCCGCTCCAACCTGGTCGGCCGACCGCTGTTGCAACTGCTCCTGAACGAAAACGCGACCGTGACCATCGCGCATTCGCGCTCGCGCGATTTACCCAGGCTGTGCGCGCAGGCCGATCTGGTCTATGCCGCCGTCGGCAAGCAGGAAATAGTGCGGGGCAACTGGCTGAAGCCGGGGGCGACCGTGATCGACGTCGGCATCAACCGAATCCCGACGGCAGAGGGCAAGACCCGGCTGGTCGGCGACGTCGCCTTTCAGGAGGCGATCGAGGTTGCAGGAGCCATTACGCCGGTGCCTGGCGGGGTAGGCCAGATGACGGTGGCCTGCCTGTTGGTCAACACGCTGCGCGCGGCTTGCGTCATCCACAGGTTGCCTGCACCGGGGGTGTAGCACGCCTCACCCCGACGCGTTCTCCATCAGCCGCCGGTAGAAGCGGATCATGTCGGCATAGCCCTCGATCGACAGCCGCTCATTGGTGCCGTGGAAGCGCTTCAGATCCTCGCCGGTCGCACGCACCGGAGAGAAGCGGAAAATCTTGTCGGTGATCCCGACATAGTGACGCGAGTCGGTGGCGGCGACCATCAGGCCGGGCGCGACG
>JAHCKB010000280.1 GCA_026125985.1 Bradyrhizobium sp. | reverse complement strand
GCTGGCAATGTTGGCCTTCATCCCTCCTTGCAGATGACCAACGTGGCGAATGTAGCGGTCATTGTTGCAGCCCAGCCATTCATCGCGGCGGGCCTGGCGTGGCTCTGGTTTCGCGAGGCCGCACGATGGCGCACCTTGCTGGCAAGCCTTGTCGCCTTTATCGGCGTGGCCGTCACGGTCAGTCAATCGTCGGCAAGCTCCGACCTGCGCGGGATTGCCCTCGCATTCGTGATGGTTTTTTCGTTCTCGCTGATGACGGTTGCGGTCCGGCGGTACCAGCAGAAATCGATGGTCGCGGCAGCGGCAATGTCGAATTTGCTGGGCAGCCTCGTAAGCCTGCCCTTCGCGCATGGCATTGCCAGCGTCACCGCACACGACATCGGCGTGTTGGCGATGTTCGGAGGCCTGCAGGTCGCCATGGGCCTGACGCTGTTCGTTCTAGGCGCGCGCTTCCTGCCGTCGGGCGAGGCATCCCTCATCGCAACGCTCGAGACGCCGCTGATGGTTTTCTGGATTTGGGTCGCCTTTGCCGAAGTGCCGGCAACACACGCACTCCTTGGCGGCGCACAGGTGATCGGCGCCGTCGTGGCGGATATCGTGGGCGAGATCCGCGAGCGATCGCAATCCCGGCAACCCCTTACCTGCCCGTCTTCACCCTCGTCCAGAGCCGGTTGATGAACCGCTGCGTCGCCGGGTCGCGCGCGGTGATGACGAACAGCTTCTTCTGCATCACCTCGTCGGGATAGATGTTCCTGTCGCTGAGGATCTTCGCATCGATCAGCTTCTGGCTCGCCAGATTGCCATTGGCGTAGGACAGGAAGTTCGAGTTCCTGGCCGCCACTTCCGGTCGATAGAGATAATTGATCAGCGCATAGGCCTCTGCGACATTCTTCGCGTCGGAGGGAATCGCGAGGTTGTCGAAGAACATCTGCGCGCCCTCCTTCGGAATGGCGTAGCCGATCTCGATGCCGTTCTTCGCTTCCTCAGCACGGCTGCGCGCCTGCATCACGTCACCGGACCAGCCGACCACGAAGCAGATTTCGCCCGAGGCCAGCGCACCCAGATATTCGGACGAGTGAAACTTGCGCACGAAAGGCCTGATCTTGCTGACGAGTTCGGCGGCCTTCTCCAGATCGGCCTGTTTGGTCGAGTTGGGATCGATGCCGAGATAGTTCAGCGCCGCCGGCAGGATGTCATCGGCGGAGTCCAGCATGTGGATGCCGCAATCCCTGAACTTGGCGAGATTTTCGGGCTTGAACACGATATCCCAGCTATCGATCTTTGCCCCCGGCCCGAGAACCCTCTCCGCGGCCTTGACGTTATAGCCGATGCCCGTGGTTCCCCACATGTAGTTGGCAGCATAGTCGTTGCCGGGATCGTAGGTGGAAAGCTGCCTGGTCACCACGGGCCAGGCATTGGCGAGGTTGGGCAGCTTCGACTTGTCGAACTTGAGAAACACCTTGGCCGTGATCTGGCGCTGCAGGAAATAGCCGGTGGGAACGACGACATCGTAGCCCGATTTTCCGGCAAGCAACCGCGTTTCCAGCGTCTCGTTGGCGTCAAAGGTATCGTAGACGACCTTGATGCCGGTCTCCTTGGTGAAGTCCTCCAGGACTCCCGGCGCCATATAGTTCGACCAGTTGTAGAAGTTGACGACGCGTTCCTGCGCCGCCGCAGGCTGCAGCGACAACGCCACTACAGCCGCAACGGCAAGGCCGACCTTCATCGCCTTCATCTCTTCCGCCGATGCACCGCGTCGGCCAGGCGCTCCAGCGCCGTATCGAGCGTGGCGTCCTTCTTGGCGAAGCAGAAACGCACCACCGACGTCACCGCGTCCTGCTCATAGAACGCCGACACCGGGATTGCCGCCACCTTGTAGTCATTGACGATGCGCCGGCAGAACGCCTCGTCGGTCTCGTTCAGTCCGAGCGGCGAAAGGTCGACCGTGAGGAAATAGGTGCCCTGCGACTTCAGAACGGGAAAGCCGATGTCCTCCAGTCCCTTCGTCAGCCGGTCCCTGCTCCGCGCCAGATCCTTGCGCATGTCGTAGAAATACTGATCCGGCTTGTGAAGGCCGTAGGCCACCGCCGCCTGAAGATTAGGCGCCGTCGTGAAGGTCAGGAACTGATGCACCTTGGACGCCACCTTCAGCAGCGCCGGCGCGGCACAGACGAAACCGATCTTCCATCCCGTCAGCGAAAAGATCTTGCCGGCACTGCCCACCTTGATGGTGCGGTCGCGCATGCCCGGGATCGTGATCAGCGGGATGTGCTCACGTCCGTCGAACACGACATGCTCCCAGACCTCGTCGCAAATGGCGATGCTATCGAATTCCTGGCAGAAGCGCGCCAGAAGTTCGAGGTCTTCGCGCGGATAGACCACGGCGGCGGGATTGAGCGGGTTGTTGAACAGCACCGCCTTGGTCTTTGGATTGAAGGCGCTCCTGAGCATCTCCTCGTTCAGCCGCCAGTCGGGCGGCTCGAGCCGCAGCAGGCGCGGTATGCCGCCGGCCTGGCGGATGATCGGCAGGTAGGAATCGTAGACCGGCTGGAAACAGATCACTTCATCGCCCGGCTCGACCACGGCGAGGATCGAGGAAGTCAGCGCCTCGGTGCCGCCCGAAGTGACCATGACCTCGGTCATGGGATCGAGCTTCAGCCCGTGCCAGTGCCCATAATGCGAGGCGATGGCCTGGCGCAGCTCCGGGATTCCCATCATCGACGGGTACTGGTTGTAGCCGTTCAGGGAAGCGTCGGCGGCAGCTTTCCGGATGTCTTCAGGCCCGGGATCGTCAGGAAAACCCTGCCCGAGATTGATGGCGTTGTTGTCGCGCGCAAGCTGCGACATCGCCTCGAAAATGGTAACCGGGAGGTCGCCGAAGACCTTGTTCAGGCTGGGCATCGAAAATCAGCCGCCGACCCTGGTCGGCAGCCCTGCGGCCTTCCAGCCCAGAATGCCGCCTGCGAGATGCTTGTCATAGGGCAGTCCTGCGGCCTGCGCCGCCAGCGAAGCCGTCACCGAGCGCTTTCCGGAGCGGCAGGCGAACACTACCTGCTTTCCTTGCGGGTCCGGGATCGACGCCGGATCGAAGGCCGAGAGCGGGACGACCACGCCCGCGGGATAGGCTTCCGCAGCGACCTCGTTCCGCTCGCGGACATCGACGAGGAGATAGCGTCCCTCCTCCAAGCCTTTCGATACGTCCTGCGGTGTCAAGTCCTGCACCTGATTGGCCACGCCACGTCCTCCTGGAGCCTGTTCGAGGGTGTACCTGCCCCCGCAATGCGGCGGCCAAGGTCGCCTCTCGCGCCGGGAAAATCAAGCGCCGCGAGCGGCTTGAAACAGGCCTTGAATCTAGATTGTGACCTGCGTTCCGACCTCCACCACCCGCCCGGTGGGGATCTGGAAATAGTCGGTGGCGTCGTTGGCCGAGCGGCTCATGGCGATGAACAGGTGATCCTGCCATTGCGGCATGCCCGACTGGACGGATGGCTTGAGCGAGCGACGGGACACGAAAAACGACGTCGCCATGATGTCGAACTGCCAGCCGAGTTTTCGGGCGATCACCAGTGCCTTCGGCACGTTCGGCGACTCCATGAAGCCGAAGCGGAGACGCACGGTGGCAAACTTGTCGCTGATCGTCTCCATCTTGACCCGTTCGGCCGGATCGACGCGCGGCTCCTGGGCCGTCTCGATGGTCAGGATCACGTTTTGCTCGTGCAGAACCTTGTTGTGCTTGAGATTGTGCAGCAGCGCTGTGGGGACGAACAAGGGATCGCTGGTGAGAAACACCGCCGTGCCCTTCACGATATGCGGCGGCCGTTTCTCGAGGCTCTTGATCAGATCGGTGAGTGGCACCTCGATGCGCCGCGTCTTGGCTGCGAGGATCGCGGCTCCCCGACGCCAGGTCCAGATCATCAGAGCCATCGCAGCGCCGAACAGGAGCGGCACCCACGCACCCTCGAGCAACTTGAGGAGGTTGGCGGAAAGGAAGCTGAGATCGACGACGACGAAGGGGATGATCATCGCCGCGGCGGCTGCCGCGCGGAAGTTCCACAGTTTCCAGATCACCACGAAGCCCATGATGCCATCGCACACCATGGTGGTGGACACGGCGATGCCGTAGGCCGATGCGAGCCCGCTCGAAGTGCGGAACAGAAGCACCAGCAGCAGCACGCCGATCAGCAGCAGCCGATTGACGCGCGGCAGGTAGATCTGCCCGGCATGCGACTCGGAGGTGTAGCGAACCTCGAAGCGCGGCAGCAGCCCTAGCTGCACCGCCTGCCGGACCAGCGAAAACGCACCGGTTATCACCGCCTGGCTGGCAATCACGGTCGCCACCGTCGCCAGCACCACCAGCGGCAGCAGCAGCACCTCCGGCACCATGCGGTAGAACGAATTCTCGATCGCGCCAGGGTTGGCCAGAACCAGCGCGCCCTGTCCGAAATAGTTGATCAGGAGCGCCGGCAGCACGAAGAACATCCAGGCCGACTGAATCGGCTTGCGGCCGAAATGGCCGAGATCGGCATAGAGCGCCTCACCGCCAGTGACAGCGAGAAATACCGCGCCGAGCGTCACCAGACCGATGGTGCCGTGCGTCAGCAGGAATTCGAGGCCGTAGTACGGATTGATGGCGGCCAGCACCGAAGGATCGTCGCCGATGTGTACCAGTCCCATCACCGCAAGCGTGATGAACCACACCACCATCACGGGACCGAAGGCGGATGCGACGCGCGCCGTGCCGCTCGACTGCACCGAGAACAGCACCACCAGAATGAGTACGGTCAGCGGCACCACATAGTGCTCGAGCGCCGGCGTGGCGAGCTTCAGACCCTCCACCGCCGAGAGCACCGAGATCGCCGGCGTAATCATGGAATCGCCGATGAACATGGATGCGCCAAGCACGCCAAGCGCCAACAGAAACCAGCTCCGCCGCCCCAGCGCGCGCTGGCCGAGCGCCATCAGCGATAGCGTGCCGCCCTCGCCGTTATTGTCCGCACGCAGCAGCAGCAGCACATATTTGGCCGTAACGACGGTGAACAACGCCCACAGGATCAGCGAGAGCACGCCGAGCACGATGGCGCGCGTCACCGGCTGGCCGTGGCCCGCCGCACCCGCGGCCGCTTCGCGGAAGGCATACAGGGGAGAAGTGCCGATATCGCCGAAAACGACGCCGATGCTGCCGAGCGTCAGCCCCCAAAAGCCCGAAGTGACCTGTCCCTCTTGGGCTTCGCTGGATGGAACGCTCGCGGTCATGACTATTGAGGAACGCTTGATCCGTGTTTCGATCCGCTCTCGTCTACCGACCATAGCACTGTCGGCCGCGCGGGGATGCGACATAAAGCGGACTTCAACCCGCGACGCAACTGGTATTATCGTAGTGTTAATCTCGCAGCTTGATCTGGCGCAAGACGCCAAAAACTACGGCTTGAGGTCCGGCGGCAGCGGAGGGTCCTCACGCATCAGCGTAATGGTCACACGGCGATTGGCCGGCAGCGTGGGATCGTCGGGAAACAGCGGCTGGGTATCGGCCTTGCCGGACACCGAAAAGATATGCGAGGCCGGCAGTCCTTCACGCTCCAGAATCTGCCGCACGGCGTTGGCACGATCGGCGGACAGATCGAACGCGCCATATTCGCTGTGCGAAGGGACAAAGCCGGCTGCAGTGTGCCCGACAATGGATAGGCGCAGGGGCGTCGCCTTCAACGGCCCGGCCAGCTTCTGGATCAGCCGGCGCGTGCGATCGAACGGCACCTTCGAACCGTCCGGAAACATCGAGCGGCCGTCCTGGTCGACGATCTCCAGGTTGAGGCCCTCCTTGGTCTCCTCGAACATGATGTGCTTGGACATCTCCGTCAGTTCCGGCATGTCCTGCAGCGCCTGCCGCAACGAAGCCGAGGCCAGCGCGAATTCGCGGTCGGTCTTGGTCCTGGCGCCGTGAGCTCGCTGGCGACTCTTCTCGTTCGGTGTCGGCGTGTTGGAGGCCTCTTCCGGCGGAATGTGGTCGGTGTTCTTCAGTTTCGGGCGCGTCGGCAGACCGTCGGACTCGATGATGCCGGAATAGCGCGCCTCTGTCTGCACGCCGAACGCATCGCGCATCGAGCCGGCGACAATCTTGAGCTTCTGCTGGTCCTGGTTGGAGAAGGCG
>JAHCKB010000028.1 GCA_026125985.1 Bradyrhizobium sp. | reverse complement strand
CGGATCCTCGTGCTCGTAGAGCGCGGTGCCGTCGAAGCGCGCGAGCGCCCAGTCGTCGCGCGGGAAATGCCCGGGCACCCAGTCGAGGATGACACCGAGCCCCTCAGCGTGGCAGGCATCGACAAGCGCGGCGAAATCGGCGGGCGAACCGAATCGGCTGGTCGGTGCGAACAGTCCGGTCGGTTGATAGCCCCAGGAACCGTCGAACGGATGCTCGCTGACCGGCAGGAACTCGATATGGGTGAAACCCATGTCGCGGGCGTAGCGTGGCAATTGATCGGCCAGCTCGCGATAGGTGAGCCAGGCATTGCCGTCCTTGCGTCGCCAGGAACCGAGATGCACCTCATAGATCGAGATCGGTCGATGGCGGGCGTTGATGTCTTGCGGCGCCGGCCGCGGCTGCCGCACGGCGGCCAAGTCCGTGACGATCGAGGCGGTCTTCGGCCGCAATTCGGCGGCAAAGGCCAGCGGATCGGACTTCATCGGCAGATGCTGGCCGCGCGGGCCGATGATGTCGAACTTGTAGTGATCGCCAGACCGCGCTCGCGGAATGAACAACTCCCAGTAACCGTTTCCGCGCACGCGCATCGGATGCCGGCGCGGATTCCAGTGGTTGAAATCGCCGACCACGCTGACCCGTTGGGCATTCGGCGCCAGAACCACGAAGGCGACGCCATCGACGCCATCGTGGTTCATGGGGTGAGCACCGAGCTTGTCGTAAATGCGTTGATGCGTGCCTTCGCCGAGCAGATAGAGGTCGTACTCGGAAAGCACGGGTGGGAAGCGATAGGGGTCTTCCAGCTCGATCACATGCTCGCCGAAGCGTGCGCGCAATTGATAATGGAGGCCGCCCTGCGGCAAAGCGCCGGCAAACAGCCCCGCGTCATGGATCCGCGTCAGCGTCGCCGTGTGGCCATGCTCGCCGACCACATCGACCTGGGTTGCTTCCGGCAGGAAGGCTCGCACGACGGCTTTGCCATCTTCCTCGTGCATGCCGAGATAGCTGAAGGGATCGGAGTGGCGACCCTCGACAATGGCGTGGGCTTCGGCAGAGAGCTCTGTCATTCAGCCGGCAACGGTTGCTGTGCCAGAAGACGAAGGATGGCGGTCAGCGGGAAGCGCAGCCGGTCCGGGCGGAGCGTCGCGTCGTATTCGATCTCGTACAGAGCCTTTTCCAGCATGAAAAAATCTATCAGGCGTTGGGCGGCCAAGGGGTCGTCCGGCCACAGCCGAGCGTCGTTCATGATTTCACAGTAGCCGGCCAGAAAAGCTTCGGTAAAGCGGTCGCACCAGTCGTCGAGCCGCAACGCCAGGCGGCCCTGGTCGTCGGGGGCAACCTCCAGCGCGCGCTGCAATGCCGCGTCAGCCGAAGCGGCGATGGAATAGATCAGGCCTGCGACGTCGCGGGCAGCCGGCATCTTGCGCCGGCGCTGCACCAGCGAGCGGCCCGCTTCGCCCTCGAAGCCGATAATGAAGATGTCGTCCTTGACGATCAGCGCCTGGCTCAGTGCGAAATTGCCGTGATGGCGGATGGCTGCAAGGACGAATTTTTGCGGTGGTAGCCGGCTCGGAATTTCTCGCAGTGCCTCCTGGTGCGCCGCCAACTGCTCGATCAGGGGACGGTCGGCCGCGGCGAGGTCGTTGCGATGCAGGTTCAGCACGTCGAGTGCGCGGTCGACGCTATCGGAAATCTCCAGGCTCCAGCGCTGCCAGTCGTCGTGGCGGACCGGCTCAGCCGCAAACCCGGCCTCCATTGTGTCACTCGCCAGCGCAAGATGAAGTTCGGCCAATCGCCTGCCGATCTGCGTCATCTGCCGCAGTGGGGTCTGCTCCTCGCCTTCGCCCTCGCCATCGTGCAGCAGGAGATGTTCCTCCACGAAACGGTCGAGATAACCTGATGTCACCGTCCAGGCATCGCCCTGGTTCCATACCTGTTCGTGGACGGTTGCGATCGTGCTGCGGCTGCCGTCGGGCTCGACAAGCTCAGCCGTTCCCAGCAGATCCGGTGCGTTGGCAAACCCCGCGACGTCGGTGAGGAAACGGCCCATCTCAACGGCTGGATGGATGCCAGGCTCAAGCTTGCGGAACAGCTTGAGTGCAAAGGTTTGGTCGACCAGCGCGGAATTGGCCGGGAACTCACTTTCGAAACTGCGCACGCGGTCGGGCTCGCGCACCATGCGGTCGTCGAACTTGCTGGTCGGACGAAATTCCAGTTTGAGGCCCTGTTCGCTTTCGTCCACGGTCAACCGTTCACGCAGGTTGCGCAGCATGAGCCCGATGAAGATGGGATCGGTCGCTACGTCGAGCAAAGTACCCTCGCGCGCGCCTTGTCGCACGGCGGCGAGCGCCCGCGGGTTGTAGTGCTCGCGGTCGAATCGGACCCATTCGATCTGCATCGGCAGCACATAGCGCGCGGTCTGACCGCGCTGCGTGGTCTCGAAGAAGACAAGCCACGGGCGATTGTCTCCAATGTCGCAGAACGGAATGGCGGAGACCAGTGTCGGCTGGATGGCCCGCGGCATACGCTCCGAATACCAGCGCGTTCGCGCCAGATGTCCCGGCAGCACGTCGCGCTCGAAAGTGCCGCGTTCGCGTGCCAGCGACATCCAGGTCGAGCCGACCGGCACCACCAGCGTCTCGAATTCTGGTACGGCATGCGGCCGGACCGGCTCCGACTTGTCAGGCGGTTGCAGCTCGAACCAGTAGAAGCCGTAGGGCCCGAGCGTAATCATGTAGGGAAGTTCGCCGATCGCCGGGAAGCGCGAGCGCCCGAGCATTTCCAGCGGAATCCGGTCTTTCCAGGCCGCGAGGTCGAGTTCGGTCGCCTGCGCCGAGCGAGAGAGATTAGCAACGCAAAGTATGACCTGGTCGCGGTACTGCCGGACATAGGCCATCACCGACCGATTCTCCGGACGGATGAACGTCATGCTGCCGCGGCCGAAGGCCGTCGTCGACTTGCGGATCGCAATCAGCTTCTTGGTGGCGCTGAGCAGCGAACCCAGACTGCGCGACTGGGCTTCCACGTTGACGGCCTCATAGCCGTAGACGGGATCCATGATCATCGGCGCGTAGAGCCGCGCCGGGTCGGCACGCGAAAAGCCGCCGTTGCGGTCGGATGCCCATTGCATGGGCGTGCGTACGCCGTTGCGGTCGCCGAGATAGATGTTGTCGCCCATGCCGATCTCGTCGCCATAATAGATGATCGGCGTGCCGGGAAACGACATCAGAAGCGAATTCATCAGCTCGATCTTGCGCCGATCGTTGTCCATCAGCGGCGCGAGCCGGCGCCGGATGCCGACATTGATCCGGGCGCGCGGGTCGCTGGCATAGGTCGACCACAGATAGTCGCGCTCGACGTCGGTCACCATTTCCAGCGTCAGTTCGTCGTGATTGCGCAAGAACAGCGCCCACTGGCAGTTCGGCGGGATATCCGGCGTCTGACGCATGATGTCGGCGATGGGGAAGCGGTCCTCCTGTGCGAGCGCCATGTAGATGCGCGGCATCAGCGGAAAGTGATAGGCCATGTGGCATTCGTCGCCCTGACCGAAATATTCCTGCACGTCCTCGGGCCATTGATTGGCTTCCGCCAGCAGCAGCTTCCCCTTCGCGTAGGAATCGAGCTCGGCGCGGAATTTCCGGATGATGGCGTGCGTCTCCGGCAGGTTTTCGTTGCTGGTGCCGTCGCGCTCGCAGAGATAGGGAATTGCGTCGAGCCGGAACCCGTCGACGCCCATGTCGAGCCAGCGTTTCATCACCTGGATCAACGCGCTGACCACGCGCGGATTGTCGAAGTTCAGGTCCGGCTGGTGCGAAAAGAAGCGGTGCCAGTAGAACTGGCCGGCCTCTGTGTCCCAGGTCCAGTTCGATTTCTCGGTGTCGGTGAAGATGATGCGCGTGCCGGCATATTTCTGGTCGGTATCGCTCCACACATACCAGTTGCGCGCGCTGGATTTCGGGTCGCTGCGGCGGGCGCGCTTGAACCAGGCATGCTGGTCGGACGTGTGATTGATGACGAGTTCGATGATGACCCGCAGGCCGCGCCGCTTTGCTTCCTGGATGAAGCGCCGGAAGTCCTTCATCGTCCCGAAGTCGGGATTGATGTCGCCGTAGTCTGCGATGTCGTAGCCGTCGTCGCGGCCGGGCGAGGGG
Organism: Bradyrhizobium sp.; assembly: GCA_026125985.1. GTDB lineage: Bacteria > Pseudomonadota > Alphaproteobacteria > Rhizobiales > Xanthobacteraceae > Bradyrhizobium. The sequence continues at coordinate 17,182 of JAHCKB010000028.1, read as the reverse complement.
TAGAACGGCAGCAGCCACAGCGTATTGACGCCCAGGTCCTGAAGATAGTCGAGCTTCTCGGTCAGGCCCGCGAAATCGCCAATGCCATCCTGGTTGCTGTCAAAGAAGGCCTTGACGTGAAGCTGGTAGATGATGGCGTCCTTGTACCAGAGTTCGTCTTCCGCGGTGTCGGTTGCAGGCACTCCGCTTGCTTCTTCGTTGCGAGCGGCTTCGATGGACGGAAGGGCCCCGTCGGCACGAACAGGGATATCGGCACGGGAGGCCTCGACGTTCTCAGCTTTTTTGTTCACGGTGATGCTGCTACTACCAATCGAACGACGATCCGTTCCGTCAACTGAAATGGAGACGCACTACACCTCAACAAAAAGCCGTGGGTAGGGCAATGGTTCCCTTGGAGCCTTTTTGCGCTGCCGGCGTTCTATACCTCCTGCTATCTCCTTCCGCTATCTGGACAATTTAGCGACAATCGGACGCAGTCGCGTGCAAACAACGTGCCGAATGAACCTATTTGCCAAAGCCAAAGACCTCGGCATCCAAACTGAATTCATCGACGGCCACGGCCGCCCTCATGTGACGGCGGCCGATGCCTTGGAAGCGGTATTTGCGGCCCTGCCACCACAGGCCGCCCGTCGGCTGATCGACGGGCCGGTGGTGATTCGGCAAGGCCACGTGGCGCGTAGCGCGCTGCTGGCCGGCGCGAGCCTGCCGGTGCGATGGGAAATTGCCGGCGAAGCAGGGGTAGTTGAGGGCGAGGTGGACGGCGGGATCATCGAGTGGGCGGCCCAGCCACCCGGTGTCTGGCGTCTGCGGCTCTCCGACGCGGCCGGTGTGACAGAGGAAGTTCCGCTGGTATCGGCGCCGGAAAAGGCGTTCGGCGGCGATTTTGACCGCGGCTGGCTGCTCGCGGTTCAGCTCTATGGCATCCGCTCGACGCGCAACTGGGGCATGGGCGACTTCACTGATCTCGCCGATCTGATCGAACTCGCGCATGCCCTCGGCGCCGATGGCGTCGGCCTCAATCCGTTGCACGCGCTGTTTGACGACAAGCCCGCCGACTGCAGCCCCTATTCGCCGAACAGCCGGCTGTTTCTCAATGCGCTCTATGTCGACGTCGATGCGATCCCGGAATACCCGCCGGAGGCGGCCGACGTCGTGGCGAATGCAACGCCGCGGCTGCGCCAGAGCGAGTCAGTCGACTATGTCGCCGTCGCTGCCCTGAAGTGGCCGGCGCTGCGCGCAGCCTTCAAGGCGTTCAAGGCGGGAGCTGCGCCGGAACGGCGGGTCGATTTCGAAAAATTCCGTGCCGAACGCGGCACGCTGCTGTCGCGTTTCGCCTGTTTCGAGGTGCTGCGTCACAGATTCAAGACGCCGTGGTGGGAGTGGCCTGCGGAATGGCGCGAGCCGGATGAGGCTGCCTGCGCAAGATTGCGGGAAGGGCCGGATGCCGACGCGGTCGAGTTCGTCGAATTCGTGCAGTGGAACGCCGACCGTCAGCTTGCGGCCTGCAAGGCGCGTGCAGACGAACTCGGCATGAAGGTCGGACTCTATCTCGATGTCGCGGTCGGCGTGCAGTCGAACGGGTTTGATGCCTGGAACGAGCAGGGCGCGATCTCGCGGCTGCTCGGTGTCGGCGCGCCGCCCGATCCGCTCGCGCCAGCAGGGCAGGATTGGGGCCTTGCCGGCTACAACGCAATCGGCCTCGAGCAGCGTTTCTTCGAGCCGTTCCGCCAGATGCTGCAGGCATCGATGCGCCATGCCGGCGCGATCCGGCTAGACCATGTGATGGGACTGATGCGGCTCTATCTGGTGCCGCGAGGCTTCGGTCCGCGCGACGGCGTCTATGTACCAATGCCGTTCGAGGCCATGCTGGCGCTGACGGCGCTCGAGAGCGTCGCCAACCGTTGTGTGGTGATCGGGGAAGATCTCGGCACCGTGCCGGAAGGTTTTCGCGACCGCACCCGCGATTGGGGCATCTGGTCCTATCTGGTAATGATGTTCGAGCACGACAGCCAAGGCACATTCTACGACATCGACCATTATCAACCAGGCGCGCTCGTAACTTTCAACACGCACGATCTTGCGACCTATGCCGGCTGGCGTCACTTCAATGATCTCAAGCAGAAGCGCTCCCTCGGTTTCGATCCCGGCCAGACGGACGACGACCGCTGGCATGCGTTGACCATGCTCGACCAGGTGCTGGGCCGGCATGGCATCCACGGCAACAGCTTCTATGCCATTGTTGAATTTCTGGCGCGCACGCAATCTCGCCTGATGGCGATTGCGCTGGAAGATCTGCTCGGGCTGAAAGAGCAACCGAACATCCCCGGCACTATCGACCAGCATCCGAACTGGCGCCGCCGCATGCCGTTGTGCATCGACGAGATTGCGGCCGCTGTCGATCCGGCGGCGCTGAAAGCGGCGACGCGGGAGCGATCGAGGAAAAGGACTGGACGCGGGGGTGTATGAAGGTGAAATGGTTTGCCCTCCAAAATCGAAGAATATGGTCTGATTGGCGACTGTGAGACGGCCGCGCTTGTCGGTCGAGATGGATCGATCGACTGGCTGTGCTGGCCGGCTTTCGACTCCGATGCCTGTTTCGCGGCGCTGCTCGGTACCCGCGAGAATGGCCGTTGGCTGATTGCGCCGGCCGGCGAGGTTCGGCGCACGACGCGACGCTATCGCGGCGATACGCTCATTCTCGAGACACGGTTCGAAACCATCGATGGTGTCGTCGATCTCGTCGATTTCATGCCGCGGCGCGGCAAGGCGCCCGACGTGGTCCGGCTGGTGCGCGGCGTTTCCGGCAAGGTGACCATGCGGATGGAATTTGTCATCCGCTTCGGCTTCGGCGGCGACGTCCCCTGGGTCAGGAAGACGGAGGACGGAGCGGCACTGCTCGCAATCTGCGGGCAGAACATGGTCGTGTTGCGAACGCCCGTTGAGACCCGCGGCGAAAACTTCACCACCGTGGCCGAGTTCGAGGTGAGCAAGGACGAAACCGTACCATTCGTGCTGACGTACGGCCGCTCGCATTTGCCGATACCAGCTCCGATCGACCCCCTGAAATCGCTGGAGAGATGCGAGGCCTTTTGGTCGGATTGGTCCGGCCGCTGCACATATGAAGGCGACCACCGCGAGTTCGTTCTGCGGTCGCTGATCACGCTGAAGGCGCTGACGTTTGCGCCAACCGGCGGCATTGTCGCGGCGCCGACGACATCGCTGCCTGAGAAGCTCGGCGGCAGCCGCAATTGGGACTATCGTTTTTGTTGGTTGCGCGACGCCACCTTCACGCTGCTGGCGCTGATGAACTCCGGCTATACCGAAGAGGCGCTGGCCTGGCACCATTGGTTGTTACGCTCGGTAGCTGGCTCGCCGGCATCGATGCAGATCATGTACGGCATATGGGGTCAGCGGCGCCTGCTCGAATGGGAGGCCGATTGGCTCGGCGGCTACGAAGGCGCCAAGCCCGTGCGTGTAGGCAACGCAGCGTATGATCAGCTTCAGCTCGATGTCTATGGTGAACTGATCGACGCCCTGCATCAGGCGCGAATGGAAAAGCTCGAGTTGCTCGAAGAGAGCTGGTCGCTCGAATGTACCGTGCTGGAGCATCTGGCGACGATTTGGGACCAGCCGGATCACGGCATCTGGGAACGTCGGGGTGAGAGGCGGCACTATGTTCTGTCGAAGGTGATGTGCTGGGTCGCCTTCGACCGTGCCGTGAAGAGCATCGAAAGATTCGGTTTCGAGGCACCGCTCGCGAAGTGGCGCGCGTTTCGCGACATGATACATGAGGATGTCTGCGACAAGGGATTTGACCGTGAACTGAACAGCTTCGTGGAGTCCTACGGTTCGCAGATGCTCGATGCCAGCTTGTTGCTGCTGCCTTCCGTCGGCTTTCTGCCCTCGGAAGACCCGCGCATTCGCGGCACGCTGGAGGCAGTCGAGCGTTACCTGATGCGCGATGGCTTCGTACTTCGCCACGATCCGCGCGAAGCCATCGACGAGGAGCAGCCTATCGAGGGCGCCTTCCTGGCCTGCACGCTTTGGCTGGCGGACGGCTACGCGCTGGCTGGCGAGGCAGACAAGGCGCTGGAGCTGTTCGAGCGCGTCATGCCGATTGCCAACGATCTCGGGCTGTTTGCCGAGGAATACGACACGCATGCAGAGCGGCAGAGCGGAAACTTCCCGCAGGCTTTGACCCATATCGCGCTGGTCAATACCGCACAAAACCTCAGCGCCGCCAAGCGTGCAGTTGAGAAGCCGGCGGTGCAACGGTCGAAGTAACGGGCCGTCGGGGCAGCCTCATTTGTGTTGCGAGCTCTCGCTTGCTTGGCGCACCACCGTCGCGGAAGACGACATCCGGAGGCTCTACAGCTTCAGGACCGTCTCGATTGCAGCGGCAAAGCCATCCTCTTCGCTGGAGGTCGTGATGTGGCTCGCATGACTTTTGATCTCGTCTGCCGCATCGCCCATCGCAAACGAGAGCCCGCTGGTGGCGAACATCGGCAGATCGTTCTCCATGTCGCCGATGGTCGCTACCGCGGCCGTCGAAATACCGAGCCGCCGCGCCATGGCTTCGACAAAGGTGCCCTTGTCATGGCCGGGCGGAGTGACGTCGAGATAGAACGGCTGCGAGCGGACCGCAGTAACCTCGCGCCCCATCGCTTCTCGCATGGCCTCCTCGCAGTGCCGCAATCGGGCCGGGTCCGAACTGGCACCGACGAGCTTGCTAACGTCCTCCAGATAGGGCGCGAAATCGGCGACGGCCTCGGGCGCGTGCCGATCGCGCGCTGTTCGAGCCCAACATATTCGCCGCTGATATCGCGGATCAGCCACCGGTCGTGACTGAACAGCCAGATGTCGGTACCAAATTCTTCCAGCACCACGAGGCAGCTTTTTGCGACGGCAGGTGGAATAGTGCTGTGCTCGATCGGTCTCAACTGTGGATCGACGATCGAGCTGCCGTTGAAGGACCCGAACGGCAGCACGAGCGCCAGCGGCTCGATCAGGAATCTCATCCCGACAGTCGGCCGGCTCGACACGAGAGTGAAGCAGATGCCGGCGGCATTCAGCTTGCGCACCGCGGCCTTGGTCGCTTCCGTGATCCGCTTGTCGGGGGTGAGCAGGGTGCCGTCGACGTCGGACACCACCAGCTTGATGGTGCTCATGCGGAATCGATCTGCAGTCGGCGGACGATATCGTCGGCGATAGCCGCCACCGTCGCGTCGATGGAAACGGTGACTGCGCCTTCGTCGGGCGCGGGCCGCTCCAGCGTCTCGAACTGGCTGTCGAGCAGGCCCGGTGGCATGAAATGCCCCTTGCGCGCGGCGAGGCGTCCGGCGATCAGCTCCTTCGTGCCGTCGAGGAAAACGATTCGAACATCGTCACGGCCATGCACCAGCACGTCGCGATAGGCACGCCTGAGCGCCGAACATGCAAAGACAGCGCGTTGCTGCTTGCCGCACAGCCGGTCGATCTCGTCCGCAATAGCCTTCAGCCAGGGCCAGCGGTCCTCGTCGGTGAGCGGCTCGCCCGCGCTCATCTTGGCGACATTGGTCTCGGGGTGAAACCGGTCGCCGTCCTCGCAACGCCAGCCGAGCCGTCCGGCGAGCGCTTCCGCAATCGTGCTCTTGCCGGCGCCGGAGACACCCATCACGATCAGCGCGCAGAGAGGGCCGCCTTGTCCCATGCTTAGCCCAGCTTTCGCCAGCTGCGGCCGTCGCGCGCCAGCAGTTCGTCCGCCTTGGCAGGCCCTTCGCTGCCGGCCGCATAGGTGTGCAGTCCGTCGGCGCCGGCATTCCTCCAGGCATCGATGAAGGGTTGCACGGCCTGCCAGCCGGCTTCCACGCTGTCGGCACGCTGGAACAGGATATTGTCGCCGATCATGCAGTCGTGGATCAAAGTCTCATAGCCCGTGGAGGGTTCGACCTTGAAATAGTCCTTGTAGCGGAACTTCATCTCGACGCCGTCGATATTGATCGTCGGTCCCGGCACCTTGGTATTGAACTGAAGTTCGATACCCTCGGTCGGTTCGGTCGAGATGATCATGTAGTTCTGCGACAACTGGTGCACCGGCGTATCGCGAAACATCGCAAACGGCGCGTGCTTGAACTTGATCGCGATTTCCGTGCGCTTGGTGCAAAGCGCCTTGCCGGTGCGCAGATAGAACGGCACGCCGGCCCAGCGCCAGTTGTCGATGGTCAGCTTCAATGCGGCGTAGGTCTCGGTGGTCGAGTTCGGCTGTACCTGCGCGATACTGCGATAGTCGCCGATCTCGGCATCGCCGACCTTGCCGGCGACATATTGTCCGCGCACGGAGTTGTGCAGCGCTTCGCGCTCGCTCTGGGTCTGGATCGCCGAGAGCACCTCGGCCTTTACCGAGCGCACCGATTGCGCATCGAATTTCACCGGCGGCTCCATGGCTACCAGCGACAGGAGCTGGAACAGATGGTTCGGTACCATGTCGCGCAGCGCCCCGGTAGTGTCGTAGAAGCTGCCGCGATGGCCGACACCGAGCCGCTCGTCGACGGTGATCTGCACATGGTCGATGTGGTTGCGGTTCCAGATCGGCTCGAACATGCCGTTGGCAAAGCGAAGCACCAGAATGTTCTGTACTGTCTCCTTGCCGAGATAGTGATCGATCCGGTAGATCTGGTGCTCGGTGAGCAGTTCCAGCAGGGCCTTGTTGAGCGCGCGCGCCGAGGCAAGGTCGGTACCGAACGGCTTTTCCACGACCAGCCGACGCCACATGCCATTTTCCTTCAGCATGCCGGTGCGGCCGAGTTCACGGGTGATCGGCAGAAAGGCGTCGGGCGGCGTCGCCAGATAGAACAGCCGGTTGCCGCCGGTCCCGCGCGCCTGCTCGAGCGCGTCGAGCCTCTCTCGCATGGTGTCGAAGGAGGCAGGGTCTTTCGGATCGGCCTCGATCGCGGTGACGCAGGAGAGCAGTTGCTCCGCGATCGCATCATCCACTGGGCGCGTGGCGAACTTGCGCAAGCCCGTCATCAGATCGCGGCGCAGCACTTCGCTGGTAATGCCCTTGCGGGCAACTCCGACGACGCAGAACTTGTCCGGCAGAAGCCCGCCGGCGGCCAGGTTGTAGAGGGCGGGGATCACCAGGCGATGCGTGAGGTCGCCGGTCACGCCGAAGATAATGAATGAGCAGGGATCTGGTTTGTCCTGTGCCATCGGCTCACTTCTTAGGATCGGGTTTCTTCGGCTCCTTGTGCCCTCCGAAACCCGCACGCATCGCAGAGAGGATCTTTTCCGCGAACGTATGTTCCTTGCGCGAGCGGAAGCGAGCGAACAGCGCCGCAGTCAGGACTTCCGCTGGCACGGCCTCGTCGACCGCCGCATTCACGGTCCAGCGGCCTTCGCCGGAGTCCTCTACATAACCGGAGTAACCGTCGAGCGTTCCATTCTCGGCAAGCGCAGACGCCGTAAGGTCGAGCAGCCAGGATGGAATCACGCTGCCGCGCCGCCAGACTTCGGCGATGTCGGCGATGTCGAAATCGAAGCGATGCTCGGCGGGCAGCGCCTCGATATTGGCGTTCTTCAGGATGTCGAAGCCTTCGGCATAGGCCTGCATCAGTCCGTATTCGATGCCGTTATGGATCATCTTCACGAAATGTCCGGCGCCGGTGGGGCCGGCATGGATGTAGCCCTGCTCGACCCGGGGATCGCGACCTTCGCGATGCGGCGTGCGCGGAATGTCGCCGTGACCGGGCGCCAGTGCGGCGAATATCGGGTCAAGCCGGTCGACAACGGTCCTGTCGCCGCCGATCATCATGCAATAACCGCGCTCCAGCCCCCAGACGCCGCCGGACGTGCCGACGTCGAGATAATGCAGTCCCCTGGCGCGGAGCGACTTGCCGCGGCGGACGTCGTCCTGCCAGAAGGAATTGCCGCCGTCGATGATGGCGTCGTCCTTCTGCATGAGAGCGGCAAGCGTCTCGATGGTCGCTTCCGTGATCGCGCCGGCCGGCAGCATCACCCAGGCGGCGCGGGGCGGTGTCAGCTTCTGCACGAACTCTTCCAGCGTCGTTGCACCAGTCGCGCCTTCGGCGACCAGCGCCGCGACCGCCTTCTGGTCTGTGTCGTAGACCACGGTCGTGTGCCCACGCTGCATCAGGCGGCGGACGATGTTGCCGCCCATCCGCCCCAGGCCGATCATGCCGAGCTGCATTGGCGCTATCCTAGTTCAGCGCCGCGGCAATCGCCGCATCCAGCGCCTTGAGCCCTGCGGCGAGATCGCCTTTGAGATGCACGCGTAGCGCCCGCCGCCCGCGCTCAGTCAGCACGTCGAAATCGCCGCGCGCCTGCGCCGCCTTGATGACGCCGAAGCTCGCCTTCTGTCCGGGCACCTTGAGATCCTTGTTCTCGTCTGCGGTGATCTGCAGGAACACGCCATTGTCGGGGCCGCCCTTGTAGGTTTGTCCCGTGGAGTGCAGAAAACGCGGGCCGAATTCGGCGCAGGTGGCGAGATGCCGGGCGTCGCGCACCTTGAGCCGCATGTCCTGCAGCGCCGCGATATGCGCGCCGTCGCGCTCGATATAGGCGAGCAGGGCGACATAGTCGCCGCTGTTCGAGCGCGACAGGTGTGCCCTGATCCAGGAGTTGAGATCGCCGTTGCCGCCGGCCCTGCGAATTTCTGCGGCATTCTGCTCGTCGGTGTAGAGATCGGCTTCAGCCGAGGAGACAACCGGCGTCTCCGCGGGCAGCTTCCCGGTCTTCTCGAAGGCGGAAGTCAGCTCCCGCGTCTTGATCTTGGCCGACTCCACGTCGGGCTGGTTGAACGGATTGATGCCGAGCACTGCGCCAGCGACCGCCGTCGCCAGCTCGAAACGGAAGAATTCCTGCCCGAGATGATCGATCGACTGCATCACGATCCGGACCACGGGATGGCCGGCTGCTTCGAGCGCTTCGAGCTTGTCGTCATGTGCCGCATCAATCTCGCCTTCGGTGCGCAGATCGATGAAGAAGCGGTCGTCGCCGTAGACGGACGGTTCGCCAATCGTCTCGCCGTCGATCGGGATCAGCCCCTTGCCTTCCTTGCCGGTCGATTCAGCGATCAACTGCTCGGCCCAGGCGCCGAAATCGGCGACCTTCTTCGAGGAGAAAATCGTCACCTTGTCGCGGCCTTGCAGTCCTGCAAGGCCCATCGCGAGGCCGAGCTGCACACCCGGATTTTCGTGCGGCGGTACGTCAGCGCCGCAGGAGCGCACCATCGCGAGCGCGTCGGTCACCAGCGCACGTACATCGATGCCGGCGGCCGCCGCCGGCACCAGGCCGAACGGCGACAGCACGGAATAGCGGCCGCCGATGGTCGGCTCGCCGAAGAACACCCGTGCAAAGCCCTGCTTGTGAGCAGTCTTCTCAAGCGACGAGCCGGGATCGGTCACCGCTATGAAGCGATGGCCTGCCTTGTCCTTGCCGATGGCCTTGGCTACGCGGTCGTAGAAATAGTCCTTCATCGCGTTCGGCTCGGTGGTGCCGCCGGACTTGCTGGAGACGATGAACAGCGTCCTGGCAATGTCGACCGCCTTCTCCATCGAGCGCACCTGCGCCGGATCGGTGGAATCGAGCACGTGCAGTTTCGGGAAGCCGGCCTTCGGCGGGAAGGTCTCCGCCAGCACTTCCGGACCCAGGCTCGATCCGCCCATGCCAAGCACCACCGCATCGGTGAATTTCTGCCCTTGTACGCGCCGGGCGAAGTCCTCGTAGTCGGCGATGTCGGCCTTGGCTGGACTGTCGAGCCAGCCGAGCCACTTGTTCTCGTCGTCCCCGGTCCAGACCGATTTGTCCTTGTGCCACAGCCTGCGGATCCTTGCTGCGGCACGCCATTCCTCGGTGCTTTTCGCCACGGCTTTGCCGAGTCCATCCGCCAACGCGAGCTTCTGCGAGTCGATCCCGCCCGAAAGCACAGTCGCGCGCTTGTGTGCCACCGCGCCGTAAAGCTTGTCTGCGGCGTCCGCGAACAGCTTGACGCCATCGACGACGAGTTCGGCGGTGATCGCTTCCAGCGAGATGCCGGAGCGCTCCAGCTCCTCCAGCACCCGCCGTGCGTCCTCGACATTCTCTTCCAGGCTGTCGCGCAGCTTGCCGTGATCGCGGAACGCATCCAGCGTCGGCGGCGGCACAGTATTGATGGTGTTGGGGCCGATCAGTTCCTCGACATAGAGGACGTCGGAATAGTCCTTGTTCTTGGTGCCGGTGGAGGCCCACAGCAATCGCTGCGGCTTGGCGCCCTTGACGGCGAGCTTCTCCCAGCGTGCGCCCGCGAACAGGTTCTTGTAGTCCTGATACGCCATCTTGGCGTTGGCGATCGCGACCTTGCCCTTCAGTGCGGCGAGCCGTCCCTTCTCGGACGGATCGTTCGCCCTGGCGATCTTCTCGTCAAGTTCTTTGTCGACGGAGGTATCGATGCGGCTGACGAAGAAGCTCGCAACGCTCGCAACGCGCGAGGGATCGCCGCCTTTGGCGACGAGCCGCTCCAGGCCCGCCAGATAGGCTTCCGCCACTGCGCGATAGACCTCTTGCGAGAACAGCAGCGTAACATTGATTGATATGCCTTCGGCGATCAGCGCTTCGATCGCGGGCAGGCCTTCCCCGGTTGCAGGCACCTTCACCATCAGGTTCCTGCGACCAACGTCCTTCCAGAGCCGCTTGGCTTCCGCGATGGTGCCTTTGGTGTCGTTGGCCAGATAGGGCGACACTTCGAGGCTGACATAGCCGTCGCCGCCATCAGTGGCGTCATAGACCGGACGCAACACGTCGGCGGCATTCTGGATGTCCTCGACAGCGACCGCCTCGAACAGGTCGGCCACCGGACGGTCGCCCTGTCTCAGTGCCCTGGCGACGGAGGCATCATATTCGTCGGAACTGCCGATCGCCTTCTCGAAAATCGCGGGGTTGGAGGTGACGCCCTTGACGCCGTCGGCGTCGATCAGTTTCGCCAGCTCGCCTCTGGCGACGAAGCCGCGCGCGAGAAAGTCGAGCCAGACGGCCTGGCCATGGGTTTCGAGTGCTTTGACGGGGTTCATGGTGCCTGTTTCTGCTTGAGAAATGCGCCGGCCAGCCGACAGTTTGGGGCCAGCTTTCTGGCGGGCAGGGGGAATGTCAACCAGAGCCGGCGGCTAAGGAACAGGATCGGGGCGATCCCAAGGGGATAACGCCGCCGGACTGGTTCGATCAGGGCGATTAAGCTGTGATCCAGCACAATTTTGTGACGGAGACGGCGAACCGTTGGCATTCACCGTCATGGCCGGGCTCGTCCCGGCCATCCACGTCTTGGTCTCGCATGTACAAGAAGTCGTGGATGCCCGGGACAGGCCCGGGCATGACGAAGGAGAGAGCCCGGCGCCTTACTTACGGCCGAAGGTACAGATAGCCCTGCGACTGTAGTTCGGCGATGCGCACCACGCCGCCCTTTTCGGCCGCCACGAAACCCGGAAGCAGCTCGCTCACAGTCACCTTCTGCGACTTCATGGTGTTGCCGCAGGCCGCCATTTCGAGGCCCGCCTTGGAGAATTGCCCGACCCGCCTGGTTACGTCGGGATTGGCGGAAGCCGAATGGAACGCTTTCAGCGCCTGACCATGAATAACCAGCGCGATCGTGACGTTGTCGGGTCCGCCGACGCCGTCAAAATGGTTCTGGATGTTGCCCAGCACGAAATTGACCTTGTCGAGATCGTTGAGGTGATAGACCACCTTCAGCTTTCCGGCCGCCGGTGTTCCGGTTGCCGCCTGAGCACGGGAGGTCGCCAGTGTGCCGCCGATCGCGGAAAACACCCCCCACAACAGTCTGCGTCGATGCATGGCATCCCCCATCATTTGTGCCGGAGCACGGCCAGTTCCTTGCGGTCTGTCACCAGTGACGCGCATTCCTGGTTTGGGGCGCGATCGAGCCTGAAGATATTGTCGTCGGCGCCTGCCACCAGCTCGTCCTCCGCCTCGTCGTCCGGCTTGTCGTTCTGCCAGATGCGAATCCGCTCGAGCCGGATGATGGCGGACCGGTCGTCCTTCGAGAGCGCCACCTGGAGGCCGCCGCCTTCGCAATCGACGCCGCAGCCGAGGCGGATTTCGCCGCCGGTGTTTTCGGCGATGACATGGTTGCAGGAGCCGGAAGAATCGAAATTGCCCAGCCGGTGGCGGTACTTCACGCCGAGGGGGAAGGAGTAATTGGTGATTTTCTCGTCGGGCGGATTTTCCGCTATCACCAGCAGCTTCATCGCCGCGACCTTCTGCTTGGGATGCTTTGCCAGATGCGCGGCATCATAACGTCGCACGAAGCAGGCATAGGTAGTGTCAGGCGCAAGGGGCCCTGCAAACAGCCGCTGGTCGAAGGCGTCCGCCCTGGGCTTGTCGATCGCTTCCTGCGCCGAAGCGGCACTGCCGGCAGCCAGGATGAAAAAGAGCGCGCCGAACAGGCTCTTGGTCATGCGCATGATCATCCCCGGGGAACAGAAGTAGCTTTGAATTGTTAGTCGTTTCTCGCTGGCCGGGCGTTCAATCCGTCCGTTATCGGGACCGTCCGCCGGTCGACCGATCCGGCCCGATCCGGTATGCTGCGGCGATACTACCCGCCGTTGAGACTCAAGACCTGAGAGCGCCGAGGGTAGGCTGATCTCCCGACCCCGCGCTCGCTTCCCCTGAGGTGATCGCCATGTCCATGCCATCCCTGACAATGCCTTCCCGCCCGATGCTGCATGCGCTCGCCAGGAACTGGTGGCTGCTGCTGCTGCGCGGCATCGCTTCCATCGCGTTCGGTGTGCTTGCTTTCGTCTGGCCGGGCCTCACTCTGGTGACGCTGGTTCTGTTCTACGGCGCCTTTGCGCTGGTCGACGGCGTGATTGCGCTGGTGGCTGCGTTCAAGGGCGGCGCCAAACCGGTGCCGACCTGGTGGCTGGTGGTGATCGGTCTGCTCGGCATCGCCGCCGGCATCGCCACCTTTGTCATGCCGGGGATCACTGCGATCGTGCTGATCCTGTTCATTGGTGCCTGGGCGCTGGTGCACGGCATTTTCGAGATCATCGGCGCCATCCAGCTCCGCAAGGAGATCGACAATGAATGGATGCTGATCCTCTCCGGTATCGTCTCGGTGCTGTTCGGCCTGATCGTACTGATTGCGCCGGGCGCAGGCGCCCTCGGCTTGGTCTGGGCGATCGCCGCATACTCTATTGTGTTCGGCATCAGCTTTGTGGCGCTGGCGTTCCGGCTGAAGAACCATCGGCACGAGCCGGCGGCCTAGAGCGGACGCAGGAAACGCCCGCCTGGCGGCCGACATCAGGGCCGGGTCGAACCCGGCCGGCGAGGCGATGTTCGTCGAACCGGTTTCGATCCGCAATTGCAACCAGGCGCTATCGGGCTGGTGACGGCGCGGTCGCAATCGGGCTATGCTTCCCGTGCCGCCCATTGGCCTGGTTGGTTTGCGAATTCGATACGTGCAGGAAAAGCGCTTCTGATGGTTGTCACGATGCCGGCAAGCGGTTCCTGATGGATGCACCTGTCGAAGCCGGGCGTGGCATCGCCGCGCGGGAGCCGCGTGACCGCGTCATTCCGCTGCGGAAGTCGGATGTCATAGACGGGCTCATTGCGGAAGGCCATTTTGACGAAGCCGACCAGGCGCGATTCAGGCAATTGGCCCGCATGCTCGGTGCCATCCTGCATTACGAGTATCTCGAAGAGCTGGATCGATTGCGCGAGACCTACTTTTATTTCGATCCCGAGGTCGATCCGCACGAATTCGGCTCGGCAAAGGATCTTGACGCGGCCTATCGGGAATTGATCGATGAATTCGTCCGCGTACTGACGGACGCGAACTTCATCGAGGTTTCGCATGAGGAGATCACGAAAGCCTTTGCCGAGGGCGCGCGGGTACGGGTGAAGATCAAGGCTCCGATCGACGACTATCGCGACGTCCGCATGTTTCGCCGCGGTTCTCACATGGAGACCATCAAGGTGCCGGCCTGGTTCGGCCTGCGTCGCCGGTCGCTTGAGGTCAAGGTCTACGACGACGTCGTGCTGATGGTCGCAACGAAGCCGGGTGGCATGAACGAGACCGACAACCGCCTGGCGCTACTCAGCGCCAGGCGCGGCGGCCAGAAAGTCCGCAGCGGGGCGGTACTGCTCAAGTATTTCCGTCATATTGCGCGCGCCGATCTCAACGCGCTGTTGCCCAATGTCCGTGTGGTGAGAGGCCTGTTCGACCATCTCGTGCTCGGCGTGCCAGCTATTCTCGGCGGCGTTCCGATCCTGATCAAGCTGGCATCGACCATGACGGTGCTGTTTCTGGTTGCCGGCTTCTATCTCGGCCTTTCCGGTACGATCCATGACAAGGACATGGACCAGGCGCTGGCGGCGCTCAGTGGCCTGCTGGCGCTGGGCGCCTTCATGCTGCGGCAATGGGGAAATTTCCACCGCCAGTCGCTGATTCATCAGAAACAGCTGACCGACAACGTCTACTATCGCAACGTCAACAACAACTCCGGCATCTTCACCTATCTGATCGGCGAGGCCGAGGATCAGGACTGGAAGGAAGTGCTGCTTGGCTATTACGGCCTGCTGACCGAAACCGGGCCGGTCACGCGCGAGGCGCTTGATGCCCGGATCGAGGAATTCCTGGCCCGCGCGATCGGTGTTTCAGCCGATTTCGACGTCGACCACGCCCTGTCGCGGTTGCGCGGGTATGATCTCGTTGTCGAAACGGGCGACGGGCTCATGGCCGCGCCGCTTGCCGACGCGTTGGCGCGGCTCGACCGGGAGTGGAAGGGACTTTTGGGAACGGCCCCAAGCTGACGGTCAGTGAGGCGAAGGCGGCAAGCCCGGCCACGACGTATTGATCGGCAGCGGGATGCGCGGCTCACCGCAGGCTGGCGTTGATCTTCTCCAGCGCCGCCGAGCCGGGGCAGAGTGCTTTTTCGTCCAGCGTGTTCAGCGGTGTCTCGACGGTGTTGAGATGGGCGTGCAGGTCGTCGGCCTCCGGATCGACAAAGAGAAGTCCCGTGACGATCTGGCCCTTGGCGGAGTGCTTCTGCAGGAAGGTCTGCGCGCCGAGTCGGTCATGCGGATCGTAATCGGCATCGAGCTTGCGCAACGCAAGGCGAGTGCCGTCGTGCTGCTCCACCACCTGTACCGTACCGGGTGCATATTCCACCGAGATCGGATCGCGGCCGACCAGCACGTCGAGCCGGTTCACCGCGTCATTGTGCTCGCGCACGTAGTCGAAGCTCTTGGTGGAGCCGGCGTGATTGTTGAAGGCGATGCAGGGGCTGATGACGTCGATGAAGGACGCGCCCTTGTGGCGGATCGCGGCTGCGATCAGCGGCACAAGCTGCGTCTTGTCGCCGGAAAAGCTGCGCGCCACGAAGGTCGCCCCGAGCTGCAGCGCCATCGCCACGAGATCGATCGCGTTGTCGGTGTTGACCACGCCCTTCTTCGACTTCGAACCGAAATCGGCGGTGGCCGAGAACTGGCCCTTGGTCAGGCCGTACACACCGTTGTTCTCGACGATGTAGGTCATGTTGACGCCGCGCCGGATCGAGTGCGCGAACTGGCCGAAGCCGATCGAGGCAGAATCGCCATCGCCGGAAACGCCGAGATAAATCAGGTCACGGTTGGCAAGGTTGGCGCCGGTGAGGACCGACGGCATGCGGCCGTGTACCGAGTTGAAGCCGTGAGAATTGCCGAGGAAGTAGTCCGGTGTCTTCGAGGAGCAGCCGATGCCGGAAATCTTCGCCACCCGATGCGGCTCGATCGACAGCTCGTAGCAGGCTTCGATGATTGAAGCCGTGATCGAGTCGTGGCCGCAGCCGGCGCACAGTGTCGAAATTTTTCCTTCATAGTCGCGATGGGTGTAGCCCAGCGAATTCTTCGGCAGGCCCGGGTGATGGAACTTCGGCTTGGCGATATAGGTCATGACATGGCCTTGCGCAGAGGGGTGACCTTGAGATGATCCTGGTGATCGCCGATTGCGCTCGCGATGTAGCGCGCGGTGATCGGCGTGCCGTCATAGTGCAGGATCGGCACCAGCCGCACCGGGTCGATACCGTTCTCGTTGACAATGAGCTGGCGTAGCTGCGCGTCGCGGTTCTGTTCGACGACGTAGACGAAGTCGTGATCGGCGATGAAGCTCGCTACGCTGGAATGGAACGGGAAGGCGCGAATGCGCAGGCGGTCGAGATGATGGCCCTTGGCTTCCAGGATACCGATCGCCTCGTCCATCGCCGGCGCCGTCGAACCGAAATAGATCACGCCATACTTGGTCGGCTTGCCCGCATTGGCCTGCAACGGCCGAGGCACCATGTCCTGCGCGGTCTCGAACTTGCGCACCAGTCGCTGCATGTTGTCGACATAGACAGCGCCTTCCTCCGAATAGCGCGCATAGCGGTCGCGGGAAGTGCCGCGGGTGAAATAGCTTCCCTTGGTTGGATGCGTGCCGGGATAGGTGCGGTAGGGAATGCCGTCGCCGTCGACGTCGAGATAGCGGCCGAAGTCGCGGCCTTCTTCCAGCATCTCCGCCGTCATGACCTTGCCGCGGTCGTACTGCCGGGCATCGTCCCACTTCAGCGGGCGGCACAGCCGGTGGTTCATGCCGATGTCGAGGTCGAGCATCAGGAAGATCGTGGTCTGCAGCCGCTCGGCGAGATCGAAGGAGTGCGCGGCGAACTCGAAGGCTTCCGCCGGATCCTCCGGGAACAGCATCACATGCTTGGTGTCGCCATGTGAGGCATAGCCGCAGGCGATGATGTCGCATTGCTGGGTGCGCGTCGGCATGCCGGTCGAGGGTCCGGCGCGCTGGATGTTCATGATGACTGCCGGAATTTCGGCGAAGTAGGACAGTCCGATGAATTCCGTCATCAGCGAGATGCCGGGACCGGAAGTGGCCGTGAAGGCGCGCGCGCCGTTCCAGGAAGCGCCGATCACCATGCCGATGGAGGCGAGCTCGTCCTCGCCCTGGACGATGGCGTATTTCGCCTTCCCGGTCTCTGGGTCGTGACGCAGCCTCTTGCAGTGGCTGGTGAAGGCTTCCGCCACCGACGAGGAAGGCGTGATTGGGTACCACGCGCAGACGGTGGCGCCGCCATAGACCGCGCCTAGCGCGGCAGCGCTGTTGCCTTCCATGAAGATGCGGTCGCCGACCTTGTCAGCCTTCTTGACGCGGAGACCGATCGGGCATTTCAGG
>JAHCKB010000279.1 GCA_026125985.1 Bradyrhizobium sp. | reverse complement strand
AAGGCGAGCGCGGTAACGGCGAGTTCGAGCGACTGCGGCGGCAGCGGCAAGGTCTCGCTGCCAGAGCCGGGCGCGATGCGCGCGAGTGATTTGAAACGACCGGCGAGCGGTGCGGGCAGCGCCTCGCCCGGCGTCCAGATGTCGGCCGCATCGGCGAAATCGCGTTTCACCGCAGCCAGGCGGTCGGCCATGTCCTCGGCGACGCGGTCGAGCAGGAACGTCGCCTCGCCGAGCCGCCGCGCACGCGCCTGACGCGCGCGCAGAAGCGCGCGGTCGAACAGCACAGGCACAGGGCTGGCAGATGCGGCCATGGCCGGTTGGTACGCCGGTCTGGACGCCCCTGCAATCACCTGCTTGAGCAGCGTGCGGCGGGGCGCTAGCCTCAACCCATGGATGCCAGGACTTCCTCTCGCGCGATGATCGGCCATCTGCGCGGCGCGTGGGCGACGGCGGCGAAATTCGCGCTCGATATCGCACTGCCGACACTGTGCGTTTCCTGCCGCGAACCTGTCGACGGCGAAGGCGTCTGTGCGGAGTGTTGGGCGAAGCTCTCGTTCATCGAGCCGCCCTATTGTCCGCGGCTCGGCATCCCCTTTGTCTACGATCCCGGACCGGACCTGCTGTCGATGGAGGCGATCGCCAATCCGCCTGCCTACCAGCGCGCCCGCGCCGCGGTGCGTTACGACGATGTAGCGCGCACGCTGGTGCACGCGCTGAAATACCAGGACCGCACCGACCTCGCGCCGACCATGGGCCGCTGGATGGCGCGGGCGGGATGCGAGCTGCTGGCCGAGGCCGACGTTCTGGTGCCGGTTCCCCTGCACTGGCGCCGCGGCTGGAGCCGCCGCTACAACCAGTCGGGCGCGCTGGCACGCACTATTGGCCGGCAAAGCGGGGTGAAAGTGGCCACGGAAGCCCTGCGCCGGGTGCGCGCGACCGAGCAGCAGATCGGGCTTTCGCGGGCCCAGCGTGCCAGCAATGTGCAGGGCGCCTTCAAGGTAGCCCAGGACCGCATGGCCGACATCCAGGGCCGCCGCGTGGTGCTGATTGACGACGTATTAACCTCCGGCGCCACCTCGGATGCCTGCGCCCGGGCCTTGCTGCGCGCCAAAGCGGCACAGGTGGACGTGCTGGTGTTTGCCCGGGTTGTGGACAGCCACAAAGCCCACATATAATCCGCATCTGTTCGCATCACCGAGCATAAGATGACGGCTGCCATTGAAATCTATACACGACCGGGCTGCGGCTACTGCACGGCCGCAAAATCGCTGCTGACGCGCAAGAACGCTGCGTTCACCGAGTTCAGCACATCGACCGACCCTGCCTATCGCGACGAGATGTATCAACGCGCGGGCTATGGCTCGACCTTTCCGCAAATCTTCATCGGCAAGACCCATGTCGGCGGCTGCGACGAGCTCTATGCGCTCGACCGCGCAGGCAAGCTCGATGGGCTTCTGGCCAGCGAGGCGTGATCTGATGGCCAACGGCGACAAATTCACCGCGGCGATGGTGCAGATGCGCACGGGGTTGCTGCCCGAGCCGAGCCTCGAACAAGGTACGCGACTGATCCGCGAGGCGGCCGCCCAGGGCGCCGATTATGTGCTCACGCCCGAGGTGAGCAACATGATGCAGTTGAACCGCAAGGCGCTGTTCGAGCATCTGGCGACCGAGGAAGACGACAAGTCGCTGAAGGCCTATCGCGCGCTGGCGAAGGAATTGAAGATCCATCTCCATGTCGGCTCGCTGGCGCTGAAGTTCTCCGCCGAAAAGGCCGTCAACCGCTCCTTCCTGATCGCGCCTGATGGAATGGTGCTGGCAAGCTACGACAAGATCCACATGTTCGACATCGACCTGCCCGATGGCGAAAGCTACCGCGAGTCCGCGAACTACCAGCCCGGCGAAACGGCCGTGATCTCCGACCTGCCCTGGGGCCGCATCGGGCTGACCATCTGCTACGACGTGCGCTTCCCGGCGCTGTACCGCGCGCTTGCCGAAAGCGGCGCGTCCTTCCTCACCGTGCCCTCCGCCTTCACGCGCAAGACCGGTGAGGCGCATTGGCATGTGCTGCTGCGCTCGCGCGCCATCGAGACCGGCTGCTTCGTGTTTGCCGCTGCCCAGGCCGGCATGCACGAG
This sequence comes from Bradyrhizobium sp., assembly GCA_026125985.1. Lineage (GTDB taxonomy): Bacteria > Pseudomonadota > Alphaproteobacteria > Rhizobiales > Xanthobacteraceae > Bradyrhizobium. The sequence continues at coordinate 4,021 of JAHCKB010000279.1, read as the reverse complement.
AACAAGCGCGAGACCTTCGGGCACTCACTGATCATCGATCCCTGGGGCGTGGTGCTGGCGGAAGGCGGCGTCGAGCCCGGCGTGTTCATGGCCGAGATCGATCCAGCCAGGGTCGAGACCGCACGCAGGACGATTCCATCGCTGCAGCATGGCCGCCGTTTCGGTATCGCCGATCCCAAGGCCGGCCCCGAACATCTGCACCTGGTGCGGGGCTCGGCATGATCCGCTACACGCTGCGCTGCGATCAGGACCACTCGTTCGAGAGCTGGTTCCAGAGTTCGTCGGCCTATGATTCACAGGTGAAGCGCAAGCTCGTCTCCTGCCCGGTATGCGGCTCGGCCAAGGTCGAGAAGGCCATCATGGCGCCCCGCATCGTCAGCAAGAAAGGTCGCGACAAGGCGCCCGCGCCTGTCGAGACTCCGGCACAAGCGACGGCATCGGAATCGACGGCATCAGAATCGACTTCGTTGATGATGGCGCAGGAGCGCGAGTTGCGCGCCAAGCTCAGGGAGTTGCGCGACCACATCGTCAAGAACGCCGACAATGTCGGCGAGCGCTTTCCGAACGAGGCGCGGGCCATGCATTACGGCGACAAGGAGCATCGCCCGATCTATGGCGAGGCCTCGCCCGAAGAGGCCCGCTCGCTGATCGAGGAAGGCGTCGAGGTCTCGCCGCTTCCGACCCTGCCGGAAGACCGGAATTGACGATCAGACCGCCACCAGCAGCGCCACACCTGCCACAATCAAGAGAATACCGAGCCCTTCGCGCGCAGAGACCGGCTGCTTGAAGGAATAGTACGACACCGCCTGCGCAAAAAGCACTTCGACCAGCGCCAGCGTTCGCACGTTTGCTGCCGCGGTCAGCGCGAACGCCAGAAACCAGAACTGCGAGGCGAACGCGCCCATGAAGCCGGCGAGCATCGAGGGCCGCCACAGGCCGAGAATTGCCTTCAGCACACCGGGCGCGCGGGCGAGCAGATAGATCGTCAGCACCAGTGTCTGCACGAACAGGCCGAACACCAGCGTGTAGGACGCCGCCGTCACGAAGGAGACGCCGGGCACCGCAATGACGGCGCCGCGGAAGCCGACGGCCGACAGCGCAAAGCAGGCGGCGGCAACGAGGCCAATGATGGTCGGCCGCAGCTCGACAAAACCCTTTTCGCCGCCGGGCCGCAGCGCCGTAAGCACCACGCCGACGGTGGCGATGACGATCGCCAGCACCTTGAGCCAGGTCAGGTGATCGCCGAGAAAGACGAAGCCGAAGATCGCGGTCTGGATCGCCTCGGTCTTCAGATACGCGGTCGTCACCACGAAGGAGCGCTCGTTCATCGCGAGCAGCATCAGGCCGGTGGCGACGATCTGGCTGAGCGCGCCGACCAGCAGCCACGGCCAGAACGCGGCGGGCGGCCACGGCACTGTGTCGCCGCTGACCACGACGACCACGGCAAAGAAGATCACCGAGAAGGGAAAGCCGAACAGGAAGCGGATGTTGGTCGCGCCCCAGGTGCCGAGCGGCCCGGTAAGCGAGCGCTGCATCGCATTGCGCGCGACCTGGCCGAGCGCAGCAACGATGGTGAAGGGAATCCAGAGCGAGGCGACGGTGAACATGGACGACCTGATGCGGGAAGGTCACCGTGCCGGGCGCAGGCTGCCCGGTCAACGGGGATCGCGCATGTCAGGACTGCGTAGCAGCCTCAAACTCCGCCGTCGTCCCGGCGAAAGCAACGGCGGCGACCCTGATGCGGGCCGCAGTCCGCCCTACATCTCCTCCGCCACCACCATGTAGTTGACGTCCGTGTCGGCGGAGAGGCTCCATTTGTCGGCCAGCGGGCTGTAGACCACGCCGGTCTCTTCGGTGACGGCGAGCTTGCTTGCCGCAAGATGACGGGCGAGCTCGTCGGGGGTGACGAATTTGTTCCACTCATGGGTGCCGCGCGGCAGCCAGCGCAGCACATATTCGGCGCCGACGATGGCGAGCGCGAAGCTCTTCCAGTTGCGGTTGATGGTCGAGACCACCATCAACCCGCCGGGCTTGAGCATCGCCGCACAGCGTGAAAGGAACATGCCGACGTCGGCGACATGCTCCACCACCTCCATCGCCAGCACGATGTCGAAGCGTTCGCGGTGGTCCATCTCCTCCACCGTGGTGCAGCGGTAGTCGATCGAGAGGTGGCCCTTGTCGGCATGCAGCTTCGCCGCCGCAATATTGGTCGCCGAAGGATCGACGCCGATCACCTGAGCGCCGAGCCGGGTGAACGGCTCGCACAAGAGACCCGCGCCACAGCCGATGTCGAGCATGCGCAGACCCGACAGGCAATTGAGGCTCCTGGCGTTGCGCGAGAATTTCCGGCAGGCCGCGTCGCGGATATAGGCCAGCCGCAGCGGATTGATCTTGTGCAGCGGCGCCATCTTGCCTTTGGGATCCCACCACTCGGCCGACAGCTTCGAAAATTTCGCCACTTCGGCGGGATCGAGCGTGCTGCCCGGTGCGGCGGAAGGATTTTGCTGCATGGCCATGGATGTAGCGCGCCCCTATCGCGCGATGACGGCATTACGGAACGCAAGCGGTGCGGCGATGGTCCTGATTTCCTTGTCGCCTTCGCCGACCCCGCGAACCATCACATCGCCATAGCCGAGGATACGGCCGAGGACCGATTGGCTGACATCGACGCTCTCGACCTTGTCGACGTTCATTTCGAAGGTCTTCCTGGAAATGAAGCCTTCCTTGTGCACCACCCGCAGCGTGGTCACGTCGGTCTCGGTGGTCCAGCGATGGAACCAGGCGGTGACCGTCTTGTAGAGCGCAACCACGGCGAGAACACCGGCCATTGCCCAACACGCCACGATCAACGGGCTGCCCGTCGGCACCATGCCGGACAGGACGAGAAACACGGCCGCCACGACCCAGAGCCCGAGGGCCGGCAGGAAGAATATCCAGTGCGCATTGGTGGAATACAGCACCTTTTCGCCCGGCTGCAGAATATCGTCGATATAGCGACCCATACGCCTGACCTCAGTAACCCCTTAACTTTCCCTGCGCCGCAGCCCGCAGCCTTCCGGCCGAGGCCCCGCAGGAACATGCTTGCCCCCGGCCGCCCCGCTATGTATACGCGCCTTTCGGGGGCTGCGCTGCCGGTTTTAAGCGCCAGTCGCCTAACTTATCCTTATTCAAGGGAATGCGCGCGTCGTCATGAGCCGCCTCGTGATGAAATTCGGCGGCACGTCCGTCGCCAACATCGACCGTATCCGCAACGTCGCCCGCCATGTGAAGCGCGAGGTCGACGCCGGCCACGATGTCGCCGTGGTGGTGTCGGCGATGGCCGGCAAGACCAACGAACTGGTGGCCTGGTGCACCGACGCCTCCCCCATGCATGATGCGCGGGAATATGACGCCGTGGTGGCGTCCGGCGAGCAGGTCACCTCGGGCCTGCTTGCCATCGTGCTGCAAGGCATGGGCATCCAGGCCCGCTCGTGGCAGGGTTGGCAGATCCCGATCAGGACCAGTGATGCGCATGCCTCCGCGCGCATCCTGGAAATCGACGGCACCGAGATCATCGACCGCTTCAAGGACCGCAAGGAAGTGGCGGTCATCGCCGGCTTCCAGGGCATCAACCCGCAGACGAACCGCATCACCACGCTTGGCCGCGGCGGCTCCGACACTTCGGCGGTGGCGATCGCGGCTGCGATCCGCGCCGACCGCTGCGATATCTATACCGACGTCGACGGCGTCTACACCACAGACCCGCGCGTGGTGCCGAAGGCGCGGCGGCTCGACAAGATCGCGTTCGAGGACATGCTGGAGCTGGCTTCCCAGGGCGCCAAGGTGTTGCAGGTGCGCTCGGTGGAACTCGGCATGGTGCACAACATGCCAATCTTCGTCCGCTCCAGCTTCGACAAGCCAGAGGATATCGACCCGCACGCCAATCAGCCGCCGGGCACGCTGATCTGCAGCGAGGAGGAAATCATGGAAAACCACGTCGTCACCGGCATCGCCTTCTCCAAGGACGAGGCGCAGATTTCGG
>JAHCKB010000278.1 GCA_026125985.1 Bradyrhizobium sp. | reverse complement strand
CGCAGTAGGCGACTGCGATGCGCACCAGCGTCTCCGCGGGCGAGGGGCCGCCCTCGCTTTCGGCTGCCGTCAGCGCGGCATCGAGCCTCGACAGGGTCCGCGAGCCCACGCGCAGGATCAGTTCGTCCATGTCGGCGACCAGGTTGAATACCGCGCCGTTGGCGACGCCGATTTCGGCGGCCAGTTCCCGGCTCTTCAGGCCCGCAAGGCCTTTCGCCGCAATGGCCAGTTCCGCCGCCGCGATCAGGGCCTCTCGTTGTTTGGCTCGTCTTTCCAAGGTCTTAGTCATTCGTTAACTTTCTGGTGAGCGCCGCTCAAAAATATCTTTAGCGTCGCTCAAAGTATGCTATGTTGCCTTCATGAGCAATGCTCATAACAGGGAGCTGACAATGTTCAAGACCGTTTTGACACTTTTCCGCGGCAGCGTGGCCGCCGCCGGCGAGGAACTGGAAGACCGCGCGGCCCTGGTCATCCTCGACCAGCAGATGCGCGACGCGGCGGCTGCCGTCGATCGCAGCAAGCGCACGTTGGCGCTGGCGATTGCACAGGACCAGCAGGAAGGCCGCCGCTTAGAGACCACCAACGCCCGCATCGCCGATCTGGAGGTGCGCGCCACCGCGGCGCTGGATGGCGGCCGTGAGGACCTCGCCCGCGAGGCCGCACAGCAGATCGCGGGTCTTGAGGCTGACCGCGATGCCGCGATGACCGCGCGGACACTATTCGCCCAGGAGATCGCCCGGCTGAAGCGCCACGTCTCCAATGCCGAGGCGAGGCTGACCGAACTCGACCGCGGCCGCCGCATCGCGCGGGCCTCGGAAGCCGTGCGCAATCTGCGCCGCGGCGGCATTGAGGCGGCAAGGCCCTACGAATCCACGCTGCCCGAAGCGGAAGCCACTTTGCGGCGCCTGCGCGAACACCAGGTCGAGGCCGCGGCCGCCGATGAGGCGCTGATCGAACTCGATGCGGCCAGCGGCCCGCTCGCCACCGCCGAGAAGCTCTCCGAACAGGGCTTCGGCCCCCGGATCAAGTCAACCGCGGACGACGTGCTCGCGCGGCTGAACGCCAAACGCACGCAGACGACCTGAACCACCCAACTGTCGAACTGAAACTTCAACCCGACTTCACAAGGAGAACTGCCATGAACAACCACCCCGTTGCCGCCCAGCACAGCCCCGCCTGGGTCGCTTTCACCTACATCTCGTTCGGTGCTTCCGCCTTCATGGTGGGCATCGGCATCTGGCTCTTGCCGCTGGATCTGTCGATCAAGGGCTACCTCACCATGGGCTTTCTGATGCTGACCCAGTCCTGCATCACCATGACCAAGACCATGCGCGACAACCACGAGAGCGGCAGGCTGGTCAACCGCATCGAGGACGCCAAGGCCGAGCGCCTGCTGATGGAGGTCGAGCGCAACGCGCGCGCAGCATAGCGACGATAAGGAGGTGAGCAGCGCGGCGGCGGGCGACAATGTCCGCCGCCTGCGGCTCGCGGCCAGATCAGCCGCTACCGATTGATGAAAGGATCGTCCGATGCGAAGAGCTCTCGTATTCCTGCTGCTGGGTCCCCTGGCCGTCGCTATTGCGGCCACCATAGCAATCCTTCCGCCGGGAAGGGTGGATGCCGGGATCGTGTGGACAACCGGAGCACTGGTCTTCTTGATGACCCTGCCGATATCGGCGGTCGTCGGCGTAATCGATTCATGTCTGGCGCGGCGGATCTCCGTCGCGCTGCGGCCGGGCCTCACGGCAGCGGCGGGCGCAACCATCCCGTGCGTGGGGCTCATCGCTTTTGCTCATGCCGCCCCGGTACCTTCCTTCCTCCTTCCTTTCGCGATCTGCGGTGCAGCCAGCGCGGGGTTGTGCGCGCTTTACGCCGACGGCCTTGGCCTGCGCCGCCTGCAGCCCGCGAATCCGGTGAACCCATAGCAAGTCGAAAGGCAATTCGATGAAAAGACCTCTTGTTTTTCTGGTGGCTGCGCCGGTGATGGTCGCCGTCTTCGCTCGGCTGGCACTGGCGCAGGTTTCCGGTCCGCCGGATCGCGACTTCCTGCACCTTTTTGCCGTGGTGCTTTTCTTCTTCACCCTGCCGGTATCGGCGCTTGCCGGCTCGTTCGATGCCTATCTCGCGCGTGCTCTTGCAACTCCGTTGCGGGCGCCCCTGATCGCCGCGGTCGGGGCTATCATCTGTTCGGGCCTGGCTTTCATCCTGTTCAGCTGGTTCCTGCCGCTTCCATTCTATCTCGCGTACTTCGCCATCGGCGGCGCAGCCTGCACGGGTCTGTGCTCGCTGCTTGCAGGCGAATATGGCGGGCAGGGACCGGTGGTGCAGGCCAACAGCTTGCTGCGGAACTGAAGATAGGATACGGCGGAGGACAATCTCTGTCGCATTTCCGCGCGGCTCGCTCCTAAGGGGCGCGGTTTCGCCATTCAAACATCCTTTACCCTGTCACAACCCATTCCTCTTCCGTCAAATCTCCTTAGGATAGACCATGCACACATCCTCCCGGATCACGGGCAAGCGGCATGGCGTCAATCGGCAGACGGATTCGATCGGCGTTCGGGAAGCTGCGCGGCCACGCGGCCTTCTGGCCAAAGGCATTTGCGCAGCCCGCCATCGATCTCACTTTGCGTACCCATGAAGGGTTGACGACACGGATCGTCGAGAGTCCGGGAAGGACGCTTTCTGAAGATGAGCTCGAGTGGCTGGTAGCGCAACTTCGCGTCGTCGCCGGCAAGACGCTGCCAGCAGGCGATCTCACCTACGGCATTTTCTCCGGCGAACGTGAACGCCTGTCGCGCGCTATCGTCACCGTGATTTCCGAGGAGGCAAGCGGGCGCCCAATCGCCTTCAATGCGCTGTCGGTGATGCCGGTCGAGCTCGACGGGCAGCCCACCAAGGTCACCCATCTGGGTCTCGTCATGGTCGATCCCGAGGTGCAGGGGCAGGGGCTCTCCTGGGTCCTCTACGGTCTCACGACACTGGTCCTCTTTATCCGGGGCGGCCTGCGTCCGAAATGGATCTCCAACGTCACCCAGGTGCCGGCCGTCTGCGGAATGGTGTGCGAAACCTTTTCTGACGTCTTTCCATCGCCGCAGACCGGCGGTCGCGCGAGCTTTGCGCATCTGCAGTTGGCGCGCGGCATCATGCGCAACCATCGCGCTGTGTTCGGCGTCGGCGAGGAAGCCGGCTTCGACGAGGCGCGGTTCGTCATATCAGACGCCTATACCGGTGGCTCCGATGCATTGAAGAAATCCTTCGAGACCGCGCCGAAGCATCGCGACGAGCAGTACAATGCTTTCTGCGGCCGCGAGCTGGACTACGCGCGCGGCGACGATCTCTTGCAGATCGGCCGGATCGATCTTGCTGCTGCGCGGCGCTATCTGACCAACGAGGTGCCGGCGGGCTCGATGCCTGCGCTTCTGGCTGCCTCCGCCGTGCTCGCCCTGCAACGTCTGATCCTGCCGGTCATGCACTGGATGGACGACCGCCACGCCTATGGAATCCTTCGGCCGCGCGGAGGCGAACAATGACGCCGTCTGCCGTCGCCGATTCCATCGTCAATCTCTGCGGCGCCGTCGGGCTTGTCGTCGCAATGCTGGCGCTGCATCGCCGCGATCCCGGCGGTTCCTTGACGCGGCGGCTTCTGTTACTGCTCGGCGTCGTCGCCGCGCTGTTCCTGATCCGCGGGCTCTCCTGGTGGCTGGCCAGCACGTGGCTGGATCGCCTCTCGCTGATTCCGGCGGCGATGGTGCCGCTCGGCGCGCTCGTCGTCACTGAGGGGATCCTGCGTCGTCATGCACCGCGCATGGCGAAGCGCTTTGCCGTGTGGGGCGCCGTGCTGCTTGGCCTTGGCGGGGCCCTCGGACCGGAAGCGTGGTCGACTCCACATATCGTTGCGCTCTCGCTGTTCCAGCTTGCGGGCTTCATCACCTGCGCGCTGCTGCTCGTTTTGCGCGACCGCAGTCAGTTGCTCGCTTCCGAGAACCGCAGCATCGGTCGTCTTGCCGTCGGCGCGCTGCTGGTCATTCCCTTTATCATCACCGATTTCCAGGCGCTGGCGCCGGATATGCCGGTCCGCCTTGGCGCGCTCGGCGCACTCCTCGCCGTCACCGCCGTCCTCGTCGCCGGAGGTAGCGGCGAGACCCAGCGCCAGGGCATCGCGCTGACGCTGTTGCGGGTCATCAGCGCCGCGCTCCTCGGTGCGGCGGCGGCCTTCATTGCCGACGACGTCGATGCTGCGCAGATCATGCGCTTCTCGGCCGTGGCGACCGCCGGCGTCCTCACCATCGGCTTGATGACCGATACGCTGCGGGCGTATCTGGAGGCGCGGGCGCCCGGCATGCTCAGTTCGGTCGCTACGTCTTCGGCCGTGACACGTGAGCAGTTGATCGTCGAATTGATGCGCCAGCCGCTGTTTGAGAGCGCGCGGCGTTTTCGCGAACAGGAGCTTGCCGCGTACGATCCACCTTTGTTGCGCGACCTGCTTGCCTCCCATCCCGTGCTGCGCCGGGCAGATGCGCCATGGGGTTCTGCGCTCACCGACCCCGCGGTGGAGCGTATCGGATCATTGCTCGCGGCGCACAGCGCAACGCATGTCGTGGTGCTCGCGCCCGATCCGCTCGATATCCTGTTGCTCGCGGTTCCCGTCATGCTAGCAGATCCTGCCAGCGAGACGGCGCTTGCTTTGGTCCGGCGTCTGCTGGCGCTGACGCCGGAAACGACCTGACGATTTCCTCAACAGACCGGCCTTCACGTGCTATAGACCCGCCCGTCGATTTCAGGATGAGGTATATTTTTAATGTCGAAGCAAGCAATGCGCGAGGAAGCCGAGCGCATGATCCGCGAGGCGATGGAGAAGAAGACCGTCGTCGTGAAGGAGGGCAACACCCGCATCGAAGCGGTGTGCGGCAAGTGCGGCGCCCCGAACCGCGTTCAGGCCGCTCGCGGCGAGACCCGGGTCAAATTCGCCTGCAAGAACTGCGGCCACAAGCAGGAGACGCTTTAGAACCCCGGTTTGGCGCGGTTTCCTGGCGTGAACCGCTATCCATTTCGCTTGAAACGCTTCCGCATGGAAGGCCTGCCCTGTGCGCCTGCCGTGTCGCATTGCCACTGCTGCGGCGATCCGGCTAGATAGCCCAATATCAATCAAGAACATCCGGGGCAGGCATGAAATTTCCGCATCTTTTCTCACCGGTCCAGATCGGGCCGTATCAGCTCAAGCATCGCGTGGTGCTGGCGCCCTTGACGCGTATGCGCGCATCAAAGCCCTCGCTTGCGCCGCGGCCGCTCAATGCCGAGTATTATGCGCAGCGCTCCACATCGGGCGGCCTCCTGATCGCCGAAGCCTCGCCGGTGTCGGCGACCGCCTTCGGCGCTCCGGCCGTGCCCGGCATCTATACCGAGGAGCAGATCGCCGGCTGGCGCAAGGTCGTCGATGCCGTGCATGCCAGGGGCGGGGTCATCTTCCTGCAGCTCTGGCATGTCGGTCGCGTCTCGCATTCGTCGTTCCAGCCGGGCGGCGCGCTGCCGGTCGCGCCTTCGGCGATCGCGATTTCGCAGGAGCTCAAGACATCGACCGCCGACGGCAAGGTCGTCGCCTACGAGACGCCGCGCGCGCTGGAGACCTCCGAGATTCCCGGCATTGTCGAGGCCTTCCGGCAGGCGGCGAAGAACGCGTTGGCTGCAGGCTTCGACGGCGTCGAGGTACATGGCGCCAACGGCTATCTGCTCGAACAGTTCATCCGCCCGAACTCGAATATCCGCACCGATAAATACGGCGGCTCTATCGAGAACCGCGCCCGCTTCGTCATCGAGGTCGCGGAAGCGACCGCCGCCGCGATCGGCAAGGACAAGGTCGGCATCCGCCTGTCGCCTTACGGGGTGTTCAACGACATGCCGCTCTATCCGGAAATGGAAGCCGATTACACCTATCTCGCCGGCAAACTCAACGAAGTCGGCCTCGTCTATGTGCATCTCGTCGATCATTCGCCGCAGGGCGCGCCGGAAGTGCCAGCCTCGATCAAGCGGACGTTCCGCAACAAGTTCAAGCGCACGCTGATCCTGTCGGGCGGCTATGACGCCAAGAGCGCCGAAGCCGATCTCGCCACCGGCAAGGCCGACCTGATCGCAGTCGGCCGGCCGATCCTTTCCAACCCGGACCTGATCGAACGCTGGAAGTCCGACGCGGCGC
>JAHCKB010000277.1 GCA_026125985.1 Bradyrhizobium sp. | reverse complement strand
CAGCGTACCGGCAATTCCGGCTGGGTCGACACCATCTGGACCTTCTCGCTTGGAATGGTCGGCGCCGGCGGTGCGTTATGGCCGATCGCGGGCGCTGTGCCGAACGCGCGGCAATGGATGGTGGCGGCGCTGGTGGCGATCTGGTCGCTGCGCCTCGGCATTCACATCGCCGTTCGCACGAGGCGAATATCGGATGACCCGCGTTATGCCGCGTTTGCCCGCGAGTGGGGCGTCAATGCGCCGCGGCGGATGTTCATCTTTCTGCAAAATCAAGCGCTGGGGACCATCCCGCTGGCGTTTGCTATTTTCGTCGCTGCCCGCTTTCCATCCGAAGCGCTGAGGCTTCAGGATTATATCGCAGCATCGATCCTCCTCATCGGCATCGGCGGTGAGGCGCTGGCCGATGCACAGCTCAAGCGCTTCCGTGAGGATCCAGCGAACAACGGCCGTGTCTGTGACGTCGGGCTGTGGCGCTGGTCGCGTCATCCCAATTATTTCTTCGAATGGTTCGGATGGCTCGCCTATCCCTTGATGGCGCTTGCGCCCGGCTATCCCTGGGGCCTCGCGACGCTGCTGGGGCCGATCTTCATGTACTGGATCCTGGTTTACGTCACCGGCATCCCTCCGCTGGAAGAACAAATGCTGCGCTCCCGCGGCGACCGCTATCGCGATTACCAGTTGCGTACGAGCCGGTTCTTTCCGCTTCCACCGAAGCAAGTGGCCACTTGAGGTTCGTCCCTGCCCGCGCGGTGGCATCGGGCATATGCCGCTGTCCGATGCATTTCATGAGCGCGAGCAGCGATGGTGTGCGCATGGGCGGTGAGTCGCGCTCGATTGCAGGGACGGCGCATGAAGCGTCGGCAGTCATCGTTCGAAGGCTGCGCAGATTCGATTCGCCTCGGATTCGAGCCGCCTGCCGCATCTCTGTGCAATCGAATGGTCGTTCGTTAATCTTTCGTGAAAATGGAACTGCGGGCGCGCGGCTTCACAATCCGGTGAATCCGAAAAATACATGCGGTTTCAGTCATCTAGCGTTGTGTGACATTGGGCCGCCGCCAAAGATGTTGCGCCGCGGTAGTCGTGCCCTATGTTGATTGCATCATGACGCGACGCATCTCGGGACCTGCGCTCATCATTCGCGCGTGATGTTTGGAATGCAAAGGGGCAATTGTTTCAACATGCTTGGCTTACGTGCGCAAACGGCTTGTGTTGCATTGATGCTCGCTGCTCTTTCGCCGATGCTTGCAGGATGCAACGAACCTTCGGCCGCATCCGCGGCTGCATCTGTGGTCGAACCCGATGTCAGCGTCGTCGTCGTGCAGCCGCGCCCGCGAGCTGTCGTACGTGAACTGCCGGGCCGCATCGCGCCGACACGCGTCGCCGAAGTCCGTCCGCGTGTTTCCGGAATCATCGTCGAGCGCCTTTTCCATCAGGGCAGCGAGGTGAAGGCGGGCGATCCGCTCTACCGCATCGATCCGCGACCCTTCGAGGTTGAGGTGCAGTCGGCTGAAGCCGCGCTGGCCCGCGCGAAGGCGGCTCTCGACCAGGCGACGCAGCACGCGAACCGCATCGCTACGCTGTATCGGGAAAAGGCGACGCCGGAAGCCAAGAACGAGGAGGCGATCGCGTCGCTGCGCCAGGCCCAGGCCGACGTCGCTGCCCGCAGCGCGGACCTGGCGCGTGCAAAGCTCAATCTGGATTACGCCACCATCCGTGCGCCGATCGACGGCATCGTAGGCGCGGCTCATGTCAGCGAAGGAGCGTTGGTCGTGCAGAACGACTCGACGAGCCTTGCGACCATCCAGCAGATCGATCCGGTCTATGCCGACTTCACCCAGTCGGTCACAGAGATGCACCAGCTACGCCGCGCCTTCGACACGGGCGAGCTCGTTGCGCCCCCCGCGATCAATGTGCGCCTCGAACTCGACGGCGGCGAGCTCTATCCGCTGCACGGCAAGCTGCTGTTTTCCGAGGCCAAGGTCGACGCGCAGACCGGCAAAGTCACCATGCGCGCCGAGTTTCCCAATTCGAGGCAACAGCTGCTTCCAGGCATGTATGTTCGCGTTCAGATCGAGCAGGGCATCGACAGCGATTCCATTGCAGTCCCCGAGCAGGCGATCCAGCGCAATGCAGGCGGCGGCAGCGAGGTGTTCGTGGTCGCGGGCGACGGCAAAGTAACGATCCAGCCCGTGAAGACAGGGGCGCTGCAGGGCGGCGCCTGGTTCGTCACCGACGGCCTGAAAGCCGGCGACACGGTCGTGGTGGAAGGTTTCCAGAAATTCACACCCGGCGACAAGGTCAGGACGCAATCCTGGACCGAGGCGGACGCATCTGCGGATATGATCCCACGAACCCGGCGACGCTAGCGCGATGCCGGGCTTCTTCATCGACAGGCCGATCTTCGCCTGGGTCGTCGCGCTTTTCATCTGCCTGATCGGTGCGATCTCGATCCCGCTGCTCGCTGTGGCGCAGTATCCGATCATCGCGCCGCCCTCGATCGCGATCTCGACCATCTATCCGGGTGCGTCGCCGGAAAACCTCTACAATAGCGTCACGCGTCTGATCGAGGAGGAGCTCAACGGCGCCGACGGCATCCTCAATTTCGAGTCGACCAGCGACTCGCTGGGCCAGGTCGAGATCACCGCCAACTTCGTGCCGGGCACCGAGACGAGCGCAGCTTCGGTCGAGGTGCAGAATCGCCTCAAGCGCGTCGAAGCGCGCCTGCCGCGCGCGGTGATCCAGCAGGGCATCCTGGTGGAGGAAGCCTCCAGTGCCGTGCTGCAGATCATCACGCTGCGCTCCACCGATGGCAGCCTCGACGAAGTCGGGCTTGGCGACTTCATGATCCGCAACGTGCTTGGCGAGATCCGCCGCATTCCCGGCGTCGGCCGCGCCACGCTCTATTCCACCGAACGCTCGCTTCGCATCTGGGTCGATCCGGAAAAGCTGGTCGGCTACGGGCTGACCGCCGACGACGTCAACAAGGCGATCGCGGCGCAGAACGCGCAGGTCGCCTCCGGCAGCATCGGCGCCGAGCCCAGCACGCCCGGTACCAGGATATCCTCCCAGGTGCTGGTCAAGGGCCAGCTTTCGTCGCCGGACGAGTTCGGCGCCATCATCCTGCGCGCAACTGCCGACGGCTCGACGGTGCGGCTGCGCGACGTCGCGCGCATCGAGATCGGCGGTCTCAGCTACCAGTTCAACACCCGCCTCAACGGCAAGCCGACGGCGGGCCTCTCCGTGCTGCTCTCGCCGACCGGCAACGCGCTGGCGACGGCGAGCAAGGTCGAGGCCAAGATGAAGGAACTGTCCAGGTTCTTTCCGGCCAACATCGCCTACGACATTCCCTACAACATCACACCCGTGGTGAAGGCGTCGATCAACAAGGTACTGATGACGCTGGTCGAGGCGGTGGTGCTCGTGTTCATCGTGATGTTCATGTTTCTGCAGAACTTCCGCTACACGCTGATCCCGACCATCGTGGTGCCGGTGGCGCTGCTCGGGGCGTGCGCGGTGCTGATGCTGTTGGGCTATTCCATCAACATGCTGACCATGTTCGGCATGGTGCTGGCAGTCGGCATTCTCGTCGACGACGCCATCGTCGTGGTGGAGAACGTCGAGCGCATCATGGTCGAGGAGCGGCTGCCGCCGAAGGAAGCCACCCGCAAGGCGATGTCGCAGATCACCGGCGCCATCGTCGGCATTACGCTGGTGCTGGTTGCGGTGTTCCTGCCGATGGCGTTCTTTCCGGGATCGGTCGGCATCATCTATCGGCAGTTTTCCGTGACCATGGTGGCGGCAATCTCCTTTTCCGCACTGCTGGCGTTGTCACTGACGCCGGCGCTGTGTGCGACCCTGCTCAAACCCGTGGAAGGAAGTCGCGCGCACGGCCGGAAGGGCGTGTTCGGGTTGTTCAACCAGCTCCTGGAGTCCGGCCGCTATCGCTATTCGCAGATAGTACAGGCCTCGCTGAAGCGAACCGGACGGCTGATGCTGATCTATGCGGTGCTGCTTCTCGGCCTGTCCTGGGCCTTCATCCGGCTGCCCGGCGGCTTCCTGCCGGTCGACGATCAGGGCTTTATCACCACCGACGTGCAGACTCCGTCGGAGTCTTCCTATGCCCGCACCGAGGCGGCTGTCGAGAAGGTGGAAAAATATCTCCTCGAGCGCCCCGGCATCCAGGATATCACGTTCCTCACCGGCTTCAGCTTTCTTGGCCAGGGCGTCAATACTGCGCAGGCCTTCATATCGCTGAAGGACTGGTCTGAACGTGGGAGCAAGGATTCGGCAGCCAACATCGTTGCCGACGTCAACCGGAACCTCGCCTCGATCCGTGACGCCAAGGTCACCGCCCTGCAGCCGCCGCCGATCGACAATCTCGGCAATTCATCGGGCTTCTCGTTCCGTCTGCAGGATCGCGGTCAGAAGGGGTTTGCCGCGCTGACTTCTGCCGCCAACAGGCTGGTGGCGGAGGCCAATGCCAGCCCTGTCCTGCAGAAGGTCTTCATCGAAGGCCTGCCGCCGGCGCCGCAGGTCAATCTGATGATCGATCGCGAGAAGGCCGGCGCCTTCGGCCTCACCTTCGAGGACATCAACAACACCATCTCGACCAATCTCGGATCGAACTACATCAACGACTTCCCCAACCGCGGCCGCATGCAGCGCGTGATCGTGCAGGCCGACGGTCCGAACCGCATGAAGGCGGAAGATCTGTTGAATTATTACGTCAAGAACAACCAGGGCAAGCTGGTGCCGTTCTCGTCCTTTGCCACCGTCGAGTGGTCGAAGGGGCCGACGCAGATCGCGGGCTTCAACTACTACCCGGCGGTGCGGATCACCGGTGAAGCCAAGCCCGGCTACACTTCCGGCGATGCCATCAAGGAGATGGAGCGCCTGGCGGACAAGCTGCCGCGCGGTTTCGGCTACGACTGGACCGGGCAGTCGCTGCAGGAAAAACTCTCGGGCTCGCAGGCGCCGTTCCTGCTCGCGCTGTCGGTGCTGGTGGTGTTCCTGCTGCTTGCCGCGCTCTACGAGAGCTGGACCATTCCGGTTGCGGTGCTTCTGACCGTACCGCTCGGCGTTGCCGGCGCCGTGATGGCGGCGACGATGCGCGGACTTCCCAATGACGTCTATTTCACCGTCGGGCTGATTACGATCATCGGTCTAGCTGCGAAGGATGCCATCCTGATCATCGAGTTCGCCAAGGACCTGCGCGCGGAGGGCAAGCCCCTGATCGAGGCGACCCTCGTGGCGTGCCTGCTTCGTTTCCGCCCGATCCTGATGACGGGCCTTGCCTTCGTCTGCGGCGTGCTGCCGATGGTGGTCGCTCACGGCGCCGGCGGCGCCAGCCAGCAGGCGCTGGGCACCAGCGTCATGGGCGGCATGATCGCGGTCGTGATCCTTGCGCTCCTGATGGTGCCGGTGTTCTTCGTCAGCGTGCAGCGCGTGCTGGCCGGAGACCGGGAGAAGGTGGAGAAGGCCGAGGAGAAGGCTGAGGCCGAGGGCGGCGTGCACGCGCCGGCGGAGTAGCGGTCACTCCCCGCACTTCGCAGCCTTCACCGGCAACTTTCGCCGCTCAATGTCCGCCCCGATGAACAGTCCGCCGCCGCCGTCGCAGCTCTGGCCGGTCCGCAGCCGCTCGCCCGGTTCGAACCATGCCGAAAGCGCGTTCTGCCCGATCTTGCGGAACACGGTCACGCTGCCGCCGTCGCAGTCGATATAGCAGAACAGCGCCGGAAAGCTGCGGTCGAGGAGGTCGTTGGTCCATTCGCAGATCGCTCCGCTCGTCAGGCGTCGGCCGTCGGTCAAACGCATGTCGAGCGACAGGGAGTAGCGCCAGTCGTAACCGCGGCCTTCGCTGCGGAAGGGCTTTTCATCAGCCAGGAATGCAATCGCAAGCCGCAACGAGCTGATTTCACCGACGCTCTTCCTGTCGCGCCTTGACGAGGACAGGTCGATCGCGCGGGGAGGGTCGTAGTCTGCCGCAAAGCAGGCGGTCTCGCCGCGCGCGGGCAGGAGCGGTTCGACGCGCCAGAGATAGAGTGCTGACGCGAGTGCCGAGCAGATTGCCACGACCGAGATGGCGAGCTTGCGCATGCGACGAAACCTAGCTCGGCCTCGGCACCTTCACCATTGTTTGGGCGGTACGGTCGATTTGTCGGCGCGGCAGTCACCTGGTGCGAATCCCCTGCGCACAGC
>JAHCKB010000276.1 GCA_026125985.1 Bradyrhizobium sp. | reverse complement strand
CGCGCTCTTCCTGCCCCGGGCCAGCTCCGCCAGGGCGGGTGCCCCGATCGGCCGGGCGAGCGCGGCCGCGATGGCGCCGCTCGGGTCCGGCAGCTTCGGCATCGCCCCCTTGCGGATGATCGTCGGACGGACGCCGGCCGGGACGGTGACCGGCAGATGGCCCTTGCCGAACAGCAGATCGATCCGTGATTCGGTCATTGCCTCAGCTCGACAGCAGGTCGGTGCCGATCCAAGCCTCACCGGCATTGATCAGTGCCCGCGGATGATTATGGCGCATCGAGGGTCTCCTTTTTGGTCGACCGGACAGTAGGCCCGATCAGCCGGTAGCGGCAACCCGACACAGGGTTCTCCGACCGCCCGGCATTCACGCGCTGGTCCTGAAGCGGCACGAAGTCGCTCGCTGAAACGCCGACGTCACTCCGCACGACTCCGGGAGACGCAGAGGAGGCTTGGGTCAGCAGGTCCGGTTCGGCACACAGGGTTTGTGCCACAACTTGTATCACAAACTGTTATGCAATTTTAGCGCGTCGGGAAGCGCCGTCGAAACAGGCGACTGCCCGCAATCACATTCCCGTCCGTTACTCGTAGAACGTGCATCTTTACATAGGCGAACGCCCTGTTGTTGAAATATCGCCCACCGGTCGCCTGGGCCTCTATACTCCGAAATTATCAGCATCGGCTCTTGCCGTCGACGCTGGCAGCAGCAGTGGCGCGAAGCCACGTGCACTTATCAAGGGGGGGTGATGCGCGTAGTTCGCTTGCAAATTGAGCGGTTTCGCGGCGTCAAGACAGCGACGCTCGACTTCACCGGCCATACCCTCTTTGTTGGACCGAACAACGTTGGCAAGTCGACGATATGTGAAGCGCTGGACCTCGTACTTGGGCCAGACAGGCTCTCGCGATTCCCGGCGGTCGAGGAGTTCGACTTCTACAACTCGGAGTATCTCGACACTGACGGCAAGCCCGTCTCTTTGCGAGTAGAAGTCCTGCTGACCGATCTCAGCGGCGAGGTCCAGAATAGTTGCGGTCACCATCTGGAGTTTTGGTCAGAGACAGAACGGAGGATTCTGCAACGGGGTGAGGTAGCGCTAGCAAATGCCCCCGCGACCGTGCCCTGTTTGCGGCTGGAGACGGTTGGTCGCTACGACAAAGAGGAGGACGAGTTCACGGCCGAGAGCCTATTCTCCCACGGTTCGTTCAAGCCGGACGGCTCGCTTGAGGCCGTTAGCAAGAAGATCAAGCGCCAGCTCGGCTTCATCTACCTTCGTACCCTACGAACAGGTTCACGAGCGCTTAGCCTCGAAAGAAATTCGCTACTAGACATCATTCTGCGAGTTCAAGGCGTACGCACCGGCTTGTGGGAGCGCGCCATCAAACGTCTGCGCGACTTGCAGCCACCTATTGGGAACGACGCCCAAGAGCTCACGCCAGTGCTCCGCAACATCGAAGACCGGCTGAAGCAGTACATCCCACTTCAAGCGCCCGGCGATGCGACGGGCCTCTACGTCTCGCAGCTGACCCGTGAACACCTGCGCAAAACCCTATCGTTTTTTCTCTCGACGAATGCCGATCAGGAGCCCGTGCCGTTCCAGGAGTCAGGTACCGGGACCTTGAACACGCTCGTGCTTGCCTTGCTGTCATTCATTGCGGACGCGAAGCCAAGTGACGTCATCTTCGCGATGGAAGAGCCGGAGATCGCGCTGCCGCCGCATACGCAGCGCCGGATCGCCAACTACCTCCTTAAGGATACTTCGCAGTGCTTCGTCAGCTCCCACTCCCCCTATGTCATTGAACGATTCGAGCAAGAACAGATTCACATTCTCCGCCGTGATACTACGGGGGCCGTCACCGCCACGACAATCAAACCGCGGAATAGCCTCAATCCCAACCACTACAAACGCCACGCGCGGCGCGGTGTCGCCGAAGCGCTGCTGGGGACAGCAGTCATTGTCGCCGAGGGAGTCACAGAACATTCAACTTTGCAGGCCGTCGCATCGAAGCTTGAGGAAACCGACGACACCCTGTGGGCGCTGGATCTGGCAGGGGTGACGATCTTTTCCGTTGACGGTGACGGCGACATCGCAAACTTCGGGGCTTTCTTCAAGGCGATCGGACTCAAGACGTTTGCTTTCTACGACCAAAAGCAACGCAAGCCCGAGAAGAACCAGCAGCTGGCTGACAACTTCATCATTCCGCGCGAGACCAGCTTCACAGCCATTGAGAGACTTCTTGTGGCGGAGATTCCCGTCGACCGGCAATGGGACATGCTCGAAGCGCTTCGCAATGCTGGTTCCCACGCCGGCATCCCAGCGGCACGCCCAACGGACGACCTCATACGGCAGCACATGCAGGGCGCATTGGCCTCGAATAAGGGCAATGGCTTTGCTGCTGCCTTGATCGAGCGCTGCGGCATCGCCGAGCTACCTACGTCCGTCGTCACCTTCCTTCGCGAGGTATATGCCCACTTTCCAAAGCCCCAGCGCCCCGCAATTGTGCCACCAATCGTGAAGAATCCTGCCGCCGGCCCTGCAGACGCGCCCGTTGCTGTGTCACCGCAGGGTATTCCGGCCGCAGACCAAGGGTCCCAAGATCGGGCCGGCTAGCGATGATCGAGGAAACCTTTCCGGATAAGGTGCTGCTTAACGCCACTGGCCACGCGCTGGTGTCTGGCGGGCCAGGATCAGGCAAGACAACGCTGGCGCTTACGAAGGCGCTGGCCTGTTTGCAAGCCGGCCTCAAGCCCGGTCAGGCCGTGCTCTTTCTAAGCTTTTCGCGGGCTGCAGTCGCCCGGTTGATTCAAGCGGGCGCGGCGACCATTCCAGCTGCGCACCGGCAGGCGCTGTCGGTCCAGACGTTCCACGGGTTCTGTTGGAGCATTCTCCAGTCTCACAGCTATCTGCTTGGGGCGCCCTATCGGCTCGAGATACTGATGCCGCACGACGAACGCGCCCTGTCGTTCGGCGTAACACCGGATGACGACGGCTGGGACGCTTGGCTTGAAGAGCGCGAACGTCTCTTCATGGCGGGTAGGGTGGTGTTCGACCTTTTTGCTCCCAAGACGCTTCAGCTCATTCGTGAATCGGGTCATATCAAGCGACTGATTTCTGAGCGCTTTCCGATCATCATCGTCGATGAGGCTCAGGATACGGGACCGGACGCCTGGAGCATCATCTGCGAACTCAAGGGGACGTCACAGATCATTTGCCTTGCCGATCCGGAACAGCAGATCTTCGACCACTTGCCCGGTGTCGGTCCGGAACGGATCGAAGCCATTAAGCAGGAACTCAGTCCGCTAGAAATTGACCTCGGGCAGCAGAATAACCGAAGCCCTGGGACCGAGATCGCGATCTTCGGGAACGACATTCTGCGCGGACGCGCACGCGGTAAGGCCTATGACGGTGTCTCGCGAATGGTCTACCCGCCCCGAAGCGTTGACCTGTCGCTGATGTTGCGCAGATGCCTCGCGATCGTCTATCGCAAGTGTCGCGCCAAGGGCATGCGACCAGAGAATTGCGCGATCCTCGCTGCAACGGGGAGGGATGTAGCATCGATCACGGCAGCGCTCTCCAGTGGGGCGCGTCCGGTTCCCCACAAGGTGGTGTTCGACGAAGCGAAAGCGTTGCTGGCGAGCCGCTTCGCCGCCTCCATGCTCGAACCAAAGCAGTCGATGCGATCAGATCTGTGCGCGGCGCTGGAATTGCTCGCCAACATGGAACGCGCCAGTGGCACCAAGGGCGGCCGCGAGAATGCGCAGAAGTTTCAGCGTTGGGCGGACGAGATCGGGCAAGGGAAGAAGATTTCAAGCAAGGGGCTTTGCGGACGTCTCGTTGCGCTGATGACCGGCCTCAGCACCGCAATGTTCTCTGGCGACCCAAGGGCGGACTGGCTAGTCGTTAAAGACGCATTTCGCAATTGCAGTGACACGCGCCTCGCGGCGGTAGCCTCTCAGCTCGACTATCTAGTTGCCTTTGGTCGCGGGCGATTTCTGGCGGCCAATCTCTCGGAACTCTGGATGAGCACTGGAAGCTATCGCGGAGCGACGCGCGCGTTCGATGCGGCGTTGGCGCAGGATGCCATCCTGGAGACGTCGCAAGACCTACGTGGCGTTCACGTCATGACGATCCACCGTGCCAAGGGCAAGCAATTCGATGGCGTTGTCATTCTGCGCAAAGGCATTCCGGGCGAAGGGGGCCGCTGGCGTTCGTCATTCGTCTGGCGCGACGACGCGCATCCCTACATGCGAAGCCGAAAGATTCTACGCGTCGCCATCACCCGCGCTCGAAAGCATGTCCTCATTCTCGACCCGGCCTTTCCATCCTGTCCGCTCTTGAAGGGTCACGTCCTTTAGATTCCTGGATCGGGAGCCATATGGCCGCAGAAGGACGGCACCGGCTTCTCAATCGAGCTGGAAGCCCTGCCGATCGACGGCAGGCTCGTCCTAATCGAGCCCAAGGCAGACGATACGCAGGGAGGGTGACGCATGATCCTGCTGAGCGACGCGCAACACGCCGAGCTCCTCGACAACGGCCGCCGTCACGCGGGCGTTATGGGGACCAGCGCCGAACTCGACCCGCCGCCCGGTGAAGCTCTTCGATCCCCGTGGCGGTGCGACCTCGCTCCTTACCGAGATCGACCCCGAGGAGGAGACCATCGCCTGGGGCCTCTGCGACCTCGGCATGCGCTTCCCGGAATTCGGGACCGTGACCCTTGCAGAACTTGCCGCATTTAGAGGCGCGCCTGGGCTCGGGATTCAATGCACATGGTGTTCACGGCAAACGGGCCGATCTCGGCCTATCCCGCCGCAGCCCGCGAGGCCGAGCGCATCATGGAGCTTTAGCCCTGCATCGTACGATGCGCCGCTTCGGTCGCCGAAGAGCAACCGGAGCGGCGCAACATCGCAGGTCAGATCCTACATGTCGTCTGGGTCGCGCATATCCTTGTCAGCGACTGCGCCCCCAGTCGCGATTTCAGGGCTGGCGTAAAAGACCCGCCCGGCAACGCGAGGAAAGGTAATCACGCTCTCGAAGCTAATGGAGGTGCCGCTGAACGGTCTGTCTGGGTCGTTCTCGCCGTTGAGCGATCCCGTTACGGTCGCGATCAACTCATCGGAACCGTGATCCAGACTGACCTCCTCAGGGTAAAGCTCGTCGAAATAGGCGTTCGTGGACGCCATTTCGCCAGATAACTCATCCATGACTATCATGGCATTTTCCTGGATGAACGTCTCCCCGATGTATTCCTCGAGGTTGTCGGTAAGCCACACCCTGCCGGTGAAGTGGTTCCCGCTGGTGAGGAAGCCCGTAAGTGCCGCAGCAACGTCGCCGGCAGCGGGCATTCCTGCTGGAAGAGCGAGCTGATGCATCCGAGCCGCCATCCGTGGAATGTCGGGGATGAGGATGTCAGCTTCGTCCGAGGCAGTGAGAGGATACTTGGATTCCGCCCGTAAGGCAGAGCCATCGCTGTATCCAAAGTACGCCGCAACCAGCTCATGGGCGTGCCCAGCACCCAACCTCCCGCCAGGAAGATTGTTGTAGGTCGCCCGCAAGAAACGCGCGCAGTCTGTGTAGAGAGGCACGACAAATCCATTTCTGTCCGGCGTCTTCATGGCAGTCGCAAGCGCTTCGTGACCACCGCGCGCCGGCAGAAAGGGTTGCCGTATCGGGTGACTTGTATCGATGCCGCCTTTTGGGTCGCTTGCAGCCCGGGCGATCGGCTCCTAATAATAATCATATACCATTTCGCGAAGGCTGCAAATCTCGTGAGACTCTTGAGCGACGAAGGCCGAGTCAGCTGCGACGCACGAAGACGTGCCGTTCGGGAATGCGTGGAAACGTTTGGCGATAGCCATCGAGTGCAAGGCATTCCAATCCGAGAATGAAAGTCAGATCATAAGTTGAAGGGGGTAGCGAGATGTGTTTCTGCCCTGCCGAAACCAGCTCGGTCGGGCGCAGGCGTTGCCCCCGACACCCAGGACGCATGCGCTCTGCGACGGAACACGAGATGGCGCGACCGAAATCCTCAGACCCCCGGCGCCGGCAGATGACCCTTCGTTCAAGGCGAGCGAAACGGATGAGTTGGTCCAACGGGCCCAGGAAACCGGAAGCGGCCTGCGGTCTATGCCCGCGACACGCTGATCGGAGCGCAGGCCATCCGCGAGCGCGCCATGCCGACACGCATCGACCGGCTAATGCTGGAAGAGCAAA
>JAHCKB010000275.1 GCA_026125985.1 Bradyrhizobium sp. | reverse complement strand
GATCGGCTCGGCAGCGGATTTCGCGGCGGACGTGGCGCGAGCCCATGCGCTCGAGCCGCTGGTCCGCGAGGGCGTCGCCGGCAGCCTGACCGAGCTTGCCCAGCGATTCGTCATCGCGAACCCCGATGTCACGACGATGCTCGTCGGCTACTCGACCCTCGAGCAGCTCGAGCAGGCGGCCGCCGCCGTCGAGAAGGGACCGCTGCCTGCTGCCGTAGCGGAAAGGATATTCGCCGCAATGGCGTGAGGGGCAGGCAGTCCATCGGTATTGCGACTAATTCGCATGTGCGCTAACAAGGGGCTTCTACAAAAGGTCCCTAGTGCAGAATTCCGACGTCTCTGTCGAAATCTACATCGAGCATCGCGGCGCGCTGGTGAACTACGCCACGACGATTACCGGCGAGCGCGCCCGCGCGGAAGATGTCGTTCAGGAGGCCTTTCTGCGCGTCAGGTCCGCTGCGCGCGCACAGCAGCTCGACGATCCCGTAGCCTACTTCTACCGCGTCGTCCGCAATCTGGCCCTCGACTTGCGCCGGCGTCTGACGTTCGAGCGGGTCCATGTATTCGGCCACCCAGAGCCGTCGGGCCAGCCCCTTGACCTGGAGTTCTCTGCGGAGGAAGCGGCGATTGCCCGGGAGCGCCTCCGCAATGTCATGGAGGCGCTGCATGAACTCCCCGAGCGCACCCGAATCGCCCTGGAAATGCACCGTTTTGGCGGTTGCACGCTGAAGCAGATCGCCGAGCACCTCGGCCTTTCCATTTCCTAGACTCAGTCGCTCGTGAAGGACGGCCTCAAGCACCTCCAGCGGCATCTCTGATACTTTCGTCGTCGGGCAGGAATTCTGGCCAGTCCATTCGTCGTGTATCAGAGTCGCTACAGGCAAGGTCGAACCGAAATTGGGAAGCTCAGGCATGGCCGATGGTCCTACCCAGCGGAACGACCGGCGCGAACAGATCGAGGACGAGGCGGCTGTCTGGTTCTTGCGCCTGTCCGAGAATCCCGATGATCCCGGGCTGAACGAGCAAATCGCCTTGTGGCGCGGCCAGAGCGAAGCGCACCGCG
The DNA here is from genome assembly GCA_026125985.1 of Bradyrhizobium sp. Classification (GTDB taxonomy): domain Bacteria; phylum Pseudomonadota; class Alphaproteobacteria; order Rhizobiales; family Xanthobacteraceae; genus Bradyrhizobium. The sequence goes on along the minus strand of JAHCKB010000275.1, from coordinate 5,144 downwards.
AGATCTGGAATCGCACGCGTGACGCATACGACGTTCTCGGCAAGACGGTGCCCATCTATGAGACGAGGTGGGCCGCGCTGGCGTCCGTGCGCGAGCTTCGTCCGCCGAAGGCAAGATCCTCGAGGAAGCTTCGCTTCTTCTCCGCCGCGGCCGGCGCCATGCTCGCAGCATGCATCGCACTGGTTACGCTGCCCGGGTTGCTTGTGCGCCTTCATGCTGACTATACGACGAAGACTGCGGAAGTGCGGGCGCTGGAACTCGAGGATGGGAGCCTCGTTCACCTCGCGCCGCGGAGTGCCGTCGATGTCGTCTTCGACGATCGCGAGCGGAAGGTGCACCTCATTTCGGGGCAGGCCTTCTTCGAGGTGAGGCGCGATGCCTCCCGACCCTTCATCGTCGACTCCGACGGGATCTTGACGACGGTGCTCGGCACGAAGTTCGAAGTTCGGCTGGAGACGGAAGGCGTCTCGGTCGCGGTGAGGGAAGGCCATGTGCGGGTTGCCGACATGCGCCGAAACAAGGGTGGCACCCGGGACTTGGCCGCCGGCGACATGCTCCATCTGGGAGCAGCGGCCACACCGACGCTCACCGCCACGCCCGCGTCGGATATCGGGGATTGGTCCGAGGGCCGGCTCGTGGCCCGGCACCGGCCGGTAAGCGAGATCGTCGACCGCCTGAGGAGCTACTATGGCGGTGTCATCCTGATGAGCGACACGGCCTTCTCACGCCTCGAAGTGAGCGGCGTGTACGATCCGAAAAAGCCCATCCAGACTCTCGATAGCCTCACGCGCCTGCATGGGGCGACGATGCGGCAGATTTCGCCTTGGCTCGTTCTCGTGACACCGTTCTAGATATTCTTGCGGCGGCTACAGGAAACACTGCCGATCCATTCGTTCCCTGTGAGACCAGGAGGCACTCGCAAGAGGCAGGCGCCGTCCGGTCGCTTTGAGCGGGGAGCGCAATGACGGGGAGATCGAGGGCCTTCGGATCGAAGGCGGCAATCGTGGTGCTGGTGCCGGTGCTGACTCTGGCGCCCTGTGCCAGCCAGGCCCAGGTGTTGCCCGAGGCGAACCAGCTCTCGCAGTCCGACACACGCGATTTCGACATTCCCGCCCAGGAACTCAGCGAAGCCATGATCGTCTTCGCGCGGCAGTCCGCACTGCAGGTTTCGGTGGCATCGAACGTATCGCGCAACGTGCGGACCTCGCCGGTCCGGGGCCGTCTTCATCCCGGCACGGCGCTGGGGCAGATGCTGGCCGGCACCGGCCTGGTCTATCGGGTCAGCGGCGCGATGGTCGCCGTCGAGGCACCCGGTGGACCGTCGGGTGCCCTGGTCCTCGATCCCGTGCAGGTGCAGGGTGTCCATTCCGTGCCGTCGCAGGCGATGATCGATAACATACCGCCGCCCTATGCCGGCGGGCAGGTGGCGACCGGCGGCCAGCTCGGATTGCTCGGCAACCGCTCGGTGATGGACACGCCGTTCAATCAGACAAGCTTCACGGCAAAGAAGGCGCAGGACCAGCAGGCCCAGACCATCCGCGACGTGCTGATCGACGATCCGTCGGTGCGCATCGTCCGGCCGACGGGCAACAACGGCGCGCAGAACATGATGATCCGCGGCTTCACGGTCGAAAGCATGGACATCGCCTACGGTGGACTCTATGGACTGCTGCCCACCTATTCGGTCGGTGTCGAGCTCGCCGAACGCATCGAGGTCCTGAAGGGGCCGAGTGCGATGCTGAACGGCATGGCGCCCAGCGGCGCGATCGGCGGTACCATCAACGTGGTGCCCAAGCGCGCCCGCGACGAGCCGATGACCCAGGCGACAGCCGCCTATAGTTCGAACGCGCAGTTCGGCGGCGCCGTCGATATCGGCCGTCGCTTCGGTCCTGAAAAGGAGGTGGGCGTGCGCCTCAACGGCGCCTATCGTGCCGGCCAGACGCCCGTTCTGTGGAACGCCGAAGAGTCCGGGCTGGGTTCGATCGGCCTCGACTACCGTGGCGACCGCTTCCGGCTTTCTGCCGACGGCGGCTATCAGTCCCAGTACATCAGCGGGGGCGTCGGTTATGTCAGCGTCGGGCCGACAGCGCCGGTCCCGGGCGTGCCGGACCTCAATGGCAACTTCATCCTGCCCTGGACCTTTACGACCAGTCAGGATCTGTTTGGCGCATTGCGCGCCGAGGTCGATGTCTGGCCGAACGTGACGCTTTACGGTGCAATCGGCGCCCACGACAATCGCTGGGAGTCGCTGTGGTCGGGCGATCCCATCGTCGCCGGGCCCGCCGGCAACAGCACTCAGACTCCGTATCACAACACTTCCTACGAATCGAAGTGGACGAGCGAGATCGGCCTCCGCGGCGTGGCACGCACTGGCCCCGTCGGGCATGCGTTCGCGCTGAGCGCAACCCGCTACCAGCAGGTTTTCGGCTTCGGTCGTAGCATTGGCACCGCCTACACTTCGAACATCTACGCGCCGAACGTGGTCGCGCGACCCGACATCCCGAGCATGTCGCCCAATAAATCGAGCACGCTGCAACTCATGAGCTTGGCTATCGGTGACACGCTCTCGGTTGCCGAAGAGCGCATTCAGCTCACGCTCGGCGCGCGCTACCAGCAGATCGTGGGCGAGAACTTCAACATCGTCTCTGGCATGCGGACGTCGGGTTACGACCAGCAGGCGCTCAGCCCCTCGGTGGCGCTGGTCGTGCGGCCGTGGAAGGAAGTGTCGTTCTATGGCAACTACATACAGGGCCTGCAGCCCGGGACGGTCGTCGGGCCGACTTTCGCCAACGCCGGCCAAGTCTTTCCACCCTACAAGGCGACGCAGTTCGAGTTCGGCACCAAGATCGACTGGGGAAGTTTCACCGCTACGCTAGGCGCCTTCCAGATCAGCCAGCCGAGCGCGGTTGCCGACTTCGCGACCAACACGCTCACGCAGAACGGCTTGCAGCGGAATCGCGGTATCGAAGTCAACATGTTCGGAACGCTGTTCGAAGGCGTGCGCCTGCTGGGCGGCGCAATGTTCCAGGAGTCGATCCTGGTCAGCACGGCCGGCGGCGTGAACGACGGCTGGCAGGCTGCCGGTGCGCCCAACGTGCAAGTCAACCTGGCAGGCGAATGGGATACGCCCTTCGCCCCGGGGCTGACGCTCGACGGGCGGGTCACCTATACCGGTTCGCAGTATGTCGGGCTCACGACGCCGCGGCTCAGCATCCCGGACTGGGTGCGATTCGACGTTGGCGCGCGCTTCGCGCTGAGCGACGTGAAGAGCCCCACCGGCAAGCCGGTGGTCCTCCGCTTCAACGTCGAGAACGTGCTCGACACCAACTACTGGTCGATGGTGTCCTTCAACACGCGTCTCAATGTCGGGACACCCCGAACCTTCCGGTTGGCCCTGACAGCGGACTTCTAGAGGCGCTGCCGGGGTCTGCCGAAATGGAAACCAGTTTCCGTACCTCCATGGACTGGCTGCACACATGGGCAGGAATCATTCTGGGCGGATTGCTGTTCGCCATCTTCTGGATGGGAACGCTCTCTGTGTTCGATCGCGAGATCGACCGCTGGATGATGCCGATGACCCGGCTCGCCATGACGGACAAGACATTCTCCGTCGAGGCGCTGCGTCCCTCCTACGAGGCCGCGGCGGCGGCAAAGGCGCCGTCTTGGTTTGCAATTCTCCCGACGGAGCGCGAACCGGCCATTCAAGCAATGTGGCGCGAGTCCTCGCGCTCCGTCCTGCGCCTGATCGATCCTGAGACAGGCGCCGCGCTGCCCGATTCGGGCACGTGGGCGGGCACGGGCTTCCTCTATCCGTTCCACTATATGCTGCATGTCAAGCTCGGCTATTGGGCCGTGGGGGTGGCAGCCATGGCCATGCTTGCGCTCTGCGTTTCGGGCGTGGTGATCCACCGCAAGGTGTTCACTGACTTCTTCACCTTCCGGGTCGACAGACAGCCGCGCCGGCTGATCCTCGATCTGCATAACGTGACGGGCGTGCTGGGCCTGCCGTTCCATTTCGCGATCACCCTGTCGGGCGTGGTCATCTTCTATGCGGTGTATTTTCCCGGCACGATCGACTTCGCCTACCATTGTGAGCCACGGGCGTTCGCTCGCGAGGCCTACGGCGTCTATCAGAGGCCAACGGTCGGCACTCCCGGGGAGCTTGCCTCGCTCGATGCCATGACGGCTCACGCGCGGCGCCTCTGGGATGGGGAGACGCAGCGCTACCTGTTCGTCAGGAATCCTGGCGACGCCGCTGCCGTTGTACAGGTCGCCCGCCACGGCGCGCACCGCGTTTCCGGCAGCAACGACGTTGCATACTTCGACGCATCCACCGGCGCGCTGCTGCACCAGCGCGCTGCACTGCAGCCGATCCTAGGAGCGCAGCGGTTCATCGCAGGGCTACATCTGATCCAGTTTCGCCACTGGAGCCTTCGCTGGATCTATTTCGGGCTGGGGCTTACCGGATGCGTGCTGATCGCTACCGGGTATTTCTTCTGGCTGGAGTCGCGGAAGAAGAGACATGAACGGTTGGGGCGGCGCGGCGTGCGCCTCGTCGAAGGGCTCACAGTCGGCTCGGTCAGCGGCATCGTCATCGCCACGCTGGCCTTTTTCGTCGCCAATCGAATGCTGCCGCTCGGGACGACCGTCCTAGGCGAGGATCGTGCGGCAGTGGAAATTTGGATCTTCTATCTCGTCTGGCTCGCGGCTTTTGCCCATGCCTGGCTGCGGCCGGGCAGGGCGTGGATCGAGCAGTGCGAAGCGATTGCCGCGCTTGCCGCGGCAGCGGTCGCGCTAAACTGGATCACGACGGGGGACCATCTCGCGCGCAGCTTCGCGCACCGCCACTTGTGGTCCGTGGCCGGAATGGATGTTCTGCTTCTCCTTTGCGCGGTGGTTGCCAGCGCCATAGTCATGCGGTTGCACCGCAATAGACTGGTGCACGCGCTACTGTGACAGGTCGCGGCGCATGCGGGATTCAGGGAAGCGCCCGCGGCCTTCGGCCTGCAGGTAGTTCGCAAGAAGGGAGTTTCGCTCAGGTGCGCCCCATTCCGGGCGGCTGCAGCACGAACGGTCCGTTCAGCCGCTCGCGATAGACACCGAGGCCTTCCATAATGCGCTGCACGTAGTTGCGGGTCTCGCGT
>JAHCKB010000274.1 GCA_026125985.1 Bradyrhizobium sp. | reverse complement strand
CCCCGGCGACGCACCCGAAGGCACTGCGCATCACACGGTGGAGGAAGACGACGCCTGGGTCGAGGGTCAGTCGCTGATCGGCACCGTCGAGGATGTCGAGCTGATCGATCCCGATCTCTCCGGCGAGCGGCTGCTCTATCGCCTGTTCCATGAGAGGGGCGTGCGGGTTTTCGCGCCCCAGCCGGTGCAGGCGCAATGCTCCTGCTCGCGCGATGCGGTGGCCGCGATGCTGAAGAGCTTTACGCCCAAGGACCGCGCCGACATGGTCAAGGACGACAAGGTCGTCGTCACCTGCGAGTTCTGCTCGTCGGTCTACGAATTCACCCCGCACGAGGCGGGCGTGGAGGAGGGGGCGTAGCGACCCACCGGCCGCGCGTCAGTTCAACACCCGTTTCCCGCTCGGGGCGTCCAGCGAGAACGTCGGCACGTCGATCTCGAACTGCTCGCCGCTCTCGCTGACCATCTGGTAGCGCCCGGTCATGAAGCCGGACGGGGTCGGCAGCGGCACGCCGCTGGTGTATTCGAAGCGCTCGCCGGGCGCGAGCACGGGCTGTTCGCCGACGACGCCGGCGCCTTTCACTTCCTGCTTGCGGCCCGTCGCGTCGGTGATCACCCAATGACGGGTCTTCAGTTGCACGGTCTCCGCGCCGGTATTGGTGATGGCGATGGTGTAGGACCAGAAGAACTGGCCCTTGTCCGGCACCGAGCGCTCCGGCATGAAGGCCGGCTCGACGGTGACTTCGATCTGGCGGGTGACGGCACGGTACATGCGAAGGCTTCGTTCGGGTTTGAGAGGCCATTTTATCCGAACGGCTGGGCGGAACAACGCCGCTGCGGCGGCAACCGGCCTGCTGGACGCGAATTCCGTCCGGAATTTCAACAAAGTTTCGTGGCCTTGCCGCAACCAATCTGCAGGTACACGTATTTGCCTGTAAATGCCGGGCCGGTAATATCCGTCCGGCCGCGCCATCGCGTTGATTCCGCTGCCGGAGGCGGTGCCTGATGACGTCAATTGCCGATACCGTCGCGCCCGGCCAGCCCGCTGACGCCGCCAGGAAGGCGCTGGCCGCCCACGCCATTATCCTGCCCGCGGTTGGCGAGCGCGAGCTGCGGCTCGACCTGTTTCGCGGCCTCGCGCTGTGGCTGATCTTCCTCGACCACCTGCCGAACAATATCCTGGCCTGGCTCACCATCCGCAACTACGGCTTCTCGGATGCCACCGAGATCTTCATCTTCATCTCCGGCTACACCGCGGCCTTCGTCTATGGCCGCGCCATGCTGGAGTCCGGCTTCGTCGTTGCGACCGCGCGCATCATGCGCCGGGTCTGGCAGATCTATGTCGCGCATGTCTTCCTGTTCACGATCTTCCTTGCGGAAATCTCCTATGTCGCCACCCATTTCCAGAACCCGCTCTATACCGAAGAGATGGGCATCATGGATTTCCTCAAGCAGCCGGACGTCACCATCATCCAGGCGCTGATCCTGCGCTTCCGTCCCGTCAACATGGACGTGCTGCCGCTGTACATCGTGCTGATGCTGCTCCTGCCGCTGATCCTCTGGCTGATGAAGTGGCGTACCGATGTCACGCTGGCGCTGTCGGCGCTGCTCTATGCGGTGACCTGGCACTTCGAGCTCTACCTCTCCGCCTATCCGAACGGCGTCTGGTTCTTCAATCCCTTTGCCTGGCAGTTGCTGTTCGTGTTCGGCGCCTGGTGCGCGCTCGGCGGCGCAACGCGCATGTCGCGCATCCTGTCCTCGAACGTGACGCTGTGGATCTGCATCGCCTATCTCGCCTTCGCCTTCTTCGTCACCCTGACGTGGCACCTTCCACAGCTCGGCTTCCTGATGCCGAAACGGCTCGAGAAGTGGATGTATCCCATCAACAAGACCGATCTCGACGTGCTGCGCTTTGCGCACTTCCTGGCGCTGGCGGCGATCACGGTGCGGGTGCTGCCGAAGGACTGGCCTCCGCTGAAATCGGTCTGGCTGCGACCATTGATCCTCTGCGGCCAGCATTCCCTTGAGATATTCTGTCTCGGCGTCTTCCTCGCCTTTGCCGGCCATTTCGTGTTTCTGGAAGTGAGCAGCGGCATTGCGATGCATTTCGTGGTCAGCCTGGCCGGCATCGTCATCATGAGCGGCGTGGCGTGGGTGATTTCGTGGTACAAGCGTACGGCCGACAAGGGCGCGAAAAAGAGCGCCATCGGCAATGCCGACATGGCGGGGGGAAGCCTATGAGGGCGGTGATCCTGGGCATGGTCCTGTGCGCCGGCCTCCTGGCCGCGCCGCCGGCGCGCGCCGAGGACGCGCCGCCCGCCTGCGACGTCCCGGCCTATCTGCTCACCAGCGACAGCGTGCTGACCAGGGTCGCCGCCGCCGTCAAGGACGGCAATCCGCTCGACATCCTGGTGCTGGGCAGCCGCTCGTCCACCATCGCGTCGCAGGCCGGCAGCGCCTATCCGGCAAAGTTGCAGGCGGCGCTGAAGGACAAGCTTGCCTCGACGAGTATCAACCTGTCCGTGGAAATACTGGGCGGCAAGACCGCGGAGGATTCCTTAAGCACCCTCATTAAGCTTGTGGAGGCAAAAAAACCCACTTTGGTCATCTGGCAGACGGGCACGGTGGATGCTATCCGGGGGATCGATCCCGACGATTTCCGCCATGTGGTCGACGAGGGAGTTACCGCGTTACACGAGGCGGGTGTCGATGTGATCCTGGTGAACCCGCAATACAGTCCGCGGACAGAAATGATCACGTCCTTGCCGCCCTATCTCGACAACATGCGCGTCGCGGCGCAGGAGCACGACATTCCCCTGTTCGATCGTTTTGCCATCATGCGTCACTGGAACGATTCAGGTGATTTCGATTTTTCCAGCTCCGCGCATGGCGTCGAGCTCGCCAGGCGCGTTCATGCCTGCCTTGGACGCGCACTGTCGAAATTCGTGATCGACGCCGCCCATCTGGACCGGACGCAGCAGAACTAGGGACCGGCGTTGATGAGTTCTCACCGTCCTTTACACGCATGCTCCGCATGGGCTGTGGCTGCGCTGACGGCGCTTGCGCTGCTGGCGGCGGGCCCGGCGCGCGCGCAAGGCGAGCAGGCGGCGGTGAGCGCCAGGGCCCAGGCGGAGGCGTCCAGATCAGGCGCAGGCAATGCCGAAACGGCAAAGCCCGCCGAAGCGCCGACGACGGCTGCTGCTGCGCCCACCGGCGATCAGGCGACGCCTGCGCAGAAGAGCATCGCAGCGCGCGCCGCGGCCACGGTCAGGCAGGCTGCGAAATCGGCGGCCGGCATTTTTTCACGCGTGCCGTGCCTGCCGCCCAAGGGCGGCAAGAAGGCGCTGGGATCTCTGCCGCATGTCGCCGGCAAGCTGATCGCCGGCGAGCCGGTCCTGATCATCGCCTTCGGCTCGTCCTCCACCCAGGGCTATGGCTCGACCACGCCGGAATACAACTATCCCAATCGCCTTGCCGCGCAGCTCCGGCGTCATTATCCGACCGCCGACATCACCGTGATCAACCGCGGCAAGGGCGGCGACGACGCGCCCATGATGATGAAGCGTCTGCAAACCGAGGTGATCGACATGAAGCCCGATCTCGTGATCTGGCAGGTCGGCACCAACGCGGTGCTGCGCAATCTCGATCCGGCGGAGACGGTTCGCTTCGTCGAGGAGGGTGTGGCGCGCATCCAGGCCGTCGGCAGCGATGTGGTGCTGGTCGATCCGCAATATTCGCCGGCCGTCAACGCCAAATCCGAAGGCGCCGGCAAGATGGTGCAGCTGCTCGGCAAGGTCGCCGAACTGCGCAACATCGGCGTCTTCCCGCGCTTCGAGGTGATGCGCGACTGGCACGAGAAGCAGGCGATCCCGACCGAGGAATTCATCATCCCCGACGGTCTGCACATGAACGACTGGGGCTACGCCTGCTTTGCGCAGCTGTTGGGCGACGACATCATCAGGTCGGTCGGCCAGATCAAGGCCGGCATCGCCGTGCCGTCCGACGTGCGCGCCTACCGGCCGATGTAGCCTTCTTGCTTACCCTCCCCTGGAGGGGGAGGGTCGCTGCGAATGAAATGAGCGGCGGGGTGGGGTGAATATCTCTCCACTCGATCAGTGCTCGAATGGAACACCCTCACCCCACCCCGTTTCGCATTGCGCTTCGCTTCATGCGAACCGACCCTCCCCCTCCAGGGGAGGGTGAAGCGTCACGCTTTCTCCAGCGCCTGTTCGAAATCCTCGATCAGGTCGTCGATGTGCTCAAGCCCCGCCGAATAGCGGATGAAGCCCTCGCTGATGCCGAGTTCGGCGCGCGCCTCCGGCGTCAGGCGCTGATGCGTGGTGGTGGCAGGATGCGTCACCAGGCTCTTGGCGTCGCCGAGATTGTTGGAGATGCGCGACAGCCTCAGCGCATTGAGGCAGCGGAAGGCGGCCGCCTTGCCGCCCTTCACCTCGAAGCCGATCAGCGTCGAGCCCGCGCCCATCTGCCGCTTCACTACCGCCGCCTGTGGATGATCGGCGCGGCCGGGATAGACCAGACGCGAGATCTTGGGATGCTTGGCCAGCGCATCGGCGAGCTTCGCGGCGGTCTCGGTCTGCGCGCGCACGCGCACCCCGAGCGTCTCCAGCCCCTTGAGCAGCACCCAGGCATTGAACGGCGACATCGACGGGCCGGTCTGGCGCATGAAGTTATGGATGTGCTCGGCGATGAAGGCTTCCGACGACAGGATCACGCCGCCGAGGCAGCGGCCCTGGCCGTCGATATGCTTGGTCGCGGAATAGACCACGACGTCGGCGCCGAGCGACAGCGGGCTCTGCCAGATCGGCGTGGCGAACACATTGTCCACGATCAGCCGCGCGCCGCCCTTGTGCGCGATCTCGGCGATCGCGGAAATGTCGAGCACGTCGAGCGTCGGATTGGTCGGGCTTTCCAGGAAGCACGTCTTCGTGTTCGGCTGCATGGCGCGCTTCCACTGGTCGAGATCGAGCCCGTCGACCAGCGTCGACTGGATGCCGTAGCGCGGCAGCAGGTCTTCCACCACGTAGCGGCAGGAGCCGAACAGCGCCTTCGACGCCACCACATGGTCGCCGGTCTTCAGTGGCGCCAGCACGGCGGTCGTCACTGCGGCCATGCCGGTGGCGGTGGCGCGCGCGGCCTGTGCGCCTTCGAGCTCGATCATGCGCCGCTCGAACATCGCCACGGTGGGATTGGAAAAGCGCGAATAGAGGTAGCCGGGGTCCTCGCCCTTGAAGCGGGCTTCGCACTGCTCGGCGCTGTCGTAGACGAAGCCTTGCGTGAGAAACAGCGCCTCCGACGTCTCGCCGAATTGCGAACGCAGCGTGCCGGAATGCACCAGCCGGGTTTCGGGACGATAGCGGGCGGCGGACTTGACCTCAGACATGTGACCTCCTGCGTGACCACCGAAATGGCCACAAAAAAACCGGCCTGGAAAAATTTCCACGGGCCGGGATCACACTGTCCCCGGCCTGTTTAGCGACTTGTTTAACGTGGCTGCAAGCCGGCCGGCTCAAATCACCACGGGATAAGTCGTCCTAATATTCGCTCGCGCCCTTTCCGTCAAGGCGGCCATCGGATAACCCCTCAATGCCCGTTTTTGCGGGGTTTGGATGGTATCCGGTCATCCCCGAGGAACTGCCTTGTCGTTCAGTCTGCCATCAGGCGCCCATGGCATCCTGCCCGATCGCATGATCGCGGCGATGGCGGATTCCGGGCTGATCCTGCCGGCCTATCCCTTCGTCGAAAGCCAGATCCAGCCGGCCAGCCTTGACCTCCGGCTCGGCGACATCGCCTATCGCGTGCGCGCCAGCTTCCTGCCCGGACCGGGGTCGACGGTGGCCGAGCGCATCGACGAATTGAAGCTGCACGAGATCAGCCTTGCCGACGGCGCAGTGCTGGAGACCAACTGCGTCTACATCGTGCCGCTGCTGGAAAGCCTCAACCTGCCGAAGGAGATCGTCGCGGCCGCCAATCCGAAGAGTTCGACCGGCCGGCTCGACGTCTTCACTCGCGTGATCGCCGACGGCACGCGCCGCTTCGACATGATCGGCGCCGGCTATCACGGTCCGCTCTATGCGGAGATCAGTCCGAAGACGTTTCCGGTTCTGCTGCGCGAAGGCTCGCGGCTGTCGCAGGTGCGCTTCCGCACCGGCGATGCCGTGCTTTCTGCTGACGCGCTCAACGCGCTGCATGCCGCCG
>JAHCKB010000273.1 GCA_026125985.1 Bradyrhizobium sp. | reverse complement strand
CGAGGCTGACGATCTTGTGCGCCGGCGTCGCCACCACGTCCGTGCCTTCCATCGTGATCGAACCCTTGGTGGGGCGGATCAATCCGGAAATCACGCGCATCAGCGTGGTCTTGCCGGCGCCGTTGGGGCCGATCACGCCGACGGCTTCGCCGGCGTTGACTTCGAGATTGATGCCGAACAGGGCCTGGAACGTGCCGTAACCCGCATCGACCGACTTGAGCTGGAGCATCGCTTACTCTCCCGCCCGGCGGCGCGCTTCGCCGGCTGCGGCCTGCGTCGCATCCGCATCGGTGCCGAGATAGACCTCGATCACCCGCGGGTCGGCGGCGACTGCGGCCGGCAGCCCTTCGGAAATCTTCTCGCCGTGATCCAGCACCATGACGCGGTCGACCACGCGCATCAGGACGCCCATGATGTGCTCGACCCAGATGATGGTGATGCCGAGTTCGTCGCGGATGTTGCGCAGCATGTCGGCGGCCTGGTCCATCTCGCTTTCGTCGAGACCGCCGAGGCTTTCGTCGGCCAGCAGCAGCTTCGGTCCGGTAGCGAGCGCCTTTGCCAGCTCGAGCTTCTTCAGGCCGGCCGCGCCGAGACCCTCGACGCTGGCGTGGCGATCGGTCGGCAGGCCGACCATGGCGAGCGCTTTTTCCGCGGCCTCGTCCGCCTTCTTGCGGCTGTGGCGGCCCTGGCCGTAGAAGCCGGCGAGCGAGACGTTCTCGAACATGGTGAGACGATGGAACGGCCGCGGTATCTGAAAGGTGCGGCCGATCCCGCCGTTGATGATGCGATGAGGAGAGTTACCCGCGATCTCGTGCCCGTCGAAATTTATCGAGCCTGCCGTGGGCACGAGTGTGCCCGACAGCATGTTGAAGATCGTGCTCTTGCCCGAGCCGTTCGGGCCGATCAGGCCGAGAATCTCGCCCTTCTCGACCTTGAACGACACATTGCTGACCGCGGTGAAGCCGCCGAAGCGCTTCACCAGACCATTCACCGCCAGCACCGCGGTCCCTCCGTGATTATTGTTGTTGTCGTTGCGTCGGGGTTACTGGTTGCTGAACGTCGTCCCCTTCGGCAGCGGCAACACGGACTCGCGCTGCGCCTGGCTCTTCGGCCACACCACGTAGGACTTGTCGTCGATATACTGGATGACCACCGGGAACGATCGCTCGTTCTGGCCGGCCATCGGCGAGCCATCGCCGTGGAACTTGACGCCGAAGCCCAGCATGGTGCCGCCCTCGGGGATGTCCACGTCGAGCGAGGCCTTGCGCAGCGCCTCAGGGTCGACGCCGCCATACTTCTTGATGGCGCGCGGCAGCACGTCGGTGAGGAACACATAGGTGTTCGACGCCGCCATGCCGACATGGGCGGAGCGGATGGCGACACCCGGCTTCGCCTTGTCGAACTCCTCGCCGACCATCTTGATGACCGGCGGCAGCTTCGGATCCAGGGTCTTCTGGTTGGCGAGCCAGATCGAGATCGGATCGGTGTTGAAGACATAGTTGGCGTCGGCGCCGAGACCTTCCTTGAGCTTCTCGTAGACGCCATAACCGGCGCCGTGTCCGACCAGGGCAGCGAATTTCAGGCCCTGCTCGCGCGCCTGGCGGCCGAACAGCGTGATGTCCGGGTTGTAGCCGGTGTGGAAGATCACGTCCGGCCGAGCGCGCTTGAGCTTGGTCACCAGCGAGGACAGGTCGGGTGCGGTCGCCGAATAGCCTTCCTTGAGCACGACCTGGAAGCCGGCCTTCTTGGCGCCGGCCTCGTTGCCCTTGGCGACGTCGACGCCGTAGGCGCCGTCCTCGTGAATGATGGCGACGCGAAGATCCTTCGGCTCCTTGCCGAGCTTCGCCTTCGAGTTCTGCGCGATGAAATCCATCGTCATCATGCCGAACTGGTCACCGCTCGCCTGCGGGCGGAAGACGTACTTGAAGTTCTTGTTGGCAAGCACGGCCGACGAAATGCAGGTGGTGATCCACATGAACTTCTTGAGCTGCTCGACGCGGGCGGCGACCGGCACGCACTGCGCGGAGGAGAAGAAGCCGAGCAGCATGTCGACCTTTTCCTGTTCGATCAGGCGCACCGCCTCGTTGATGGCGACGTCGGGCTTGCTCTGCGCGTCGGCATACACGGCTTCGACCTTGTAGCCCTCGACGCCGGTCTTGGCATACTGGTCGAGCATGATCTTGGCGCCGATATACTGCAGCTCCGAGCCGCCGCCCGCGAGCGGTCCGGTGAGGTCGTAGATCACGCCGATCTTGATCTTCTTTTCCTGGGCCTCGGCGTTGACAGCCACTCCCAGCGCCGCCACCGCGGCAAACAGCCCAACCAACAGGCGTTGTGTCCTGCGTATCGGCATCAAATCCTCCCTGAGAAATTGTGCATTGCGTTCTTTGTTATTTCTTGCGCCGCCTATCACAAGGGCAGCGCCGCCCGATGTCAAGCGCATTGCAGGGCGGATAGCGAACATACGCCACGTTCCTTCGTCCCCGGGCGCCGCATGCAATCGGAGCTTGCAGAAAACTGTCAGTCCGGAAGCTGCATCTCGAGCCAGGCCGTGACAAATCGCGGCATTGCCTCGGTCATATCGCCGCGTCTGCGAACGAGATGGATGGCGGCGAACTCCGGCTGGGACTGCCGGGCAAGATTGGCCTCGACCTTCGCCCGCAGGGCTTCACCGGAAAGGTCGGATTGCAGCATCCGGACCAGCGCGACCAGCGGTCCGGTATCGATGCTGTGCCAGTCCGGCGAGGCCCGATAGTCGGCCGCGGTGAGACCCATCTCCTCTTCGGTCTCGCGCGCGACGCTGCCTGAGATATCCACCCTGCCATCCCTGACATCGTTGAGGTCGGGCGTGCCGGCTGCAAAATAGACGCGCCCGGCATTGGCGGTGTGCCCACCCATTTCACCGAGCAGAATCGCACCGTCGGAGGCGCGCAACGCGCCCATGCCGGGGCAATTGAAGACCTCCTTGTCGGGGAAGCCCCAGTCGCGCCACGCCAGGAAGCTGGCGAAATCCGTCTCGAAATAGTCGGCGGCAAAGTGCGTTTCCGCAAAGCGCGGATTGCGCGCGAGCAGCACGCGGCCGTTCCACAGTTCGGGTTTGGCGCGCTGCCGTGCGGCGAAATGTGCATCGATCTCCGCGCGCCGCTCATGCGCAAACGGCCAATCCCACGGCTTCACCGCAAGATCGAGCGCGGTGATGCGCCGGATGCGCGGCGCCTCCATGGAGCGGAGGCTACTTCGAGCCTGCGGCCTTCCTTGCCTTCTCGACGAAAGCGTTGGTGTAGGTCTTGCTGAGGTCGATGCCCGCCTTGGCGACCTCGGGCGAGCCCTCGCTGAACACGGCGAGCACGGCAGCCGCGCCCTTCGGGTCCATCAGGCCGGTCTGCGAATACATCGGGATCGTGTTCTTCAGCGCGGCAAGATAGAGTTCCTTGTTCTTGCCGACGAGCTCCTCCGGCATCTTCGCCATGATCTCTTCCGGGGTGTGGGAGTGAATCCAGGCGAGCGTGTTGAGAATGGCGCTGGCGAGCGCCTGCGCCTCCTTTTCGTGGCTCTTGATCCAGGCGACCGTCGTGTAGAGCGCGCCGCCCGGATATTCGCCGCCGAATACCTCCAACGTGTCCTTTTGCGTGCGGGTGTCGGCCAGGATCTTCAGGTCCTTGTGGTTGCCCTGCAGCACGGTGACAGAAGGATCGAGCATGACAGCGGCATCGATCTGGCCCTGCTCCATCGCAGCGACCGCCGTGGCGCCGATTCCGACGCCGATCACGGCGGCGCTGGTCGGGTCGAGACCGTTCTTCTTCAGGAGATATTTCAGGAAGAAGTCAGTCGAGGACCCCGGCGCGCTGACTCCAACCTTCTTGCCGGCGAGATCCTTGATCGACTTGATCTCACCGGTATGCTTCGGCGAAACCACCAGCACGAGGCCGGGATAGCGGTCATAGATGACGAAGGACTGCATCTCCTGCTTCTTGGCGGCGAGATTGACACAATGGTCGAAATAGCCGGAGACCACGTCGGCGCTGCCGCCGAGCACGGCCTTGAGCGCATCCGAGCCGCCCTTGAGATTGACCAGATCGACCTTGACCCCTGCCTTTTCATATTCGCCGAGCTGCACCGCCAGCACGGTCGGCAGGTAACAGAGACAGGAACTGCCGCCGATCGCGATGGTGACCTTGCTTTGCGCTGCTGCGAAGCCGCTGCTCAGCGCCAGTGCCAGAAATGCCCCGGCCAACCGGCCAATGATGTTCCGCATGAGTTCCTCCGAACGATTTGGCCGGGACGATAGTGCAGGAGACGAGGCTTGAGAAGCCTTCTCCGTCATTGCGAGCGAAGCGAAGCAATCCATCTATCGGCCTGCCGTGCTGCGGATTGCTACGTCGCTTGCGCTCCTCGCAAAGACGCTGAGAGGGAGCTACCCCCTCCCCTCGCTCGACGCCGGCCGCCACACCAGAAGCCGCCGCTCTACCAGCGTCACGCCGTAGTCGATCAGGATGACGAAGGCCGACAGCACGAACATGCCGGCGAACACGCCGGCAACGTCGAAGATGCCTTCGGCCTGCTGGATCAGATAGCCTAGACCGGCAGCCGATCCCAGATATTCGCCGACGACGGCGCCGACCACGGCAAAGCCCACCGAGGTGTGCAGCGAGGAGAACATCCACGACAGCGCCGACGGCCAGTAGACGTGGCGCATCAACTGCCGGTCGTTCATTCCCAGCATGCGGCCGTTGTCGAGCACCGTGGTCGAGACTTCCTTGACGCCCTGATAGACGTTGAAGAACACGATGAAGAACACCAGCGTCACGCCGAGCGCGACCTTGGACCAGATGCCCAGGCCCAGCCACAGCGTGAAGATCGGCGCCAGAACCACGCGGGGCAGCGCGTTCACCATCTTCACATAGGGATCGAAGATCGCGGCGATCCGAGGCTGGCGCGCGAACCAGAATCCGACGATGACGCCGAGCGCCGAACCGATAACGAAGGCAAGCACCGACTCCCACAAGGTGATGACGAGGTGCTTCCAGATCGTGCCGGTCGAGAACCATTTGACGATCTGGCTGAAAACATCGACCGGCGTGGAGAAGAAAAACGGCGGCAGCAGGACTTTCCCGAACAAAGGAACGGTGGCGAAAAACTGCCACAGCGCAAGAGCAATGACGGCAACCGCGATCTGGCAAAGCAGAAGTACAGGTCGCGACATCAACCCGCCCCCGCTGCTTGCGTGGATTGCACGTAGCCCTTCATCACTTCGTCCTTCAACACACTCCAGATTTCCCGGTGCAGTTCGTGAAACTGCTTCTCCATCCGCACCTCTGAAATATCGCGCGGCCGCTTCAGCGGCACCCGCCAGTCGCCGATGATGTGCGCGGAAGGCCCCGCCGACATGATGACGACGCGGTCGGCGAGCGCGATTGCCTCCTCCAGGTCGTGGGTGACGAACAGCACCGCCTTGCGGTCGGCGTTCCACAGTTCCAGCAGCAGATTGCCCATGATCTGCCGGGTCTGGGCATCGAGCGGGCCGAACGGCTCGTCCATCAGCAATATCTTGGGATCGCGGATCAAGACCTGCGCCAGACCCACGCGCTTGCGCTGGCCGCCGGAGAGCATGTGCGGGAAGCGGTTGCCGAACGCGCCGAGGCCGACGGAGTCGAGAAAGTCCTGCGCGCGCAGCCTTGCATCCAGATGCGGCATGCCGCGGATCTCGAGCCCGATGGCAACATTGTCGATCGCAGTCTTCCAGGGAAACAGCGCATCGGCCTGGAACAGGTAGCCGGCGTCGCGATTGAGATCCGTCAGCGGCTGGCCGAAAATGCGGACCGACCCGGACGCAGGCTTCAGCAGGCCAGCCGCGACATTGAGCAATGTCGACTTCCCGCAACCGGTGGGGCCGACGATGGCAACGAATTCGCCGTCGGCAACCGACAGGCTGGCCTTCTCGACCGCCGTATAGATGCGTGAATCGGCCAGGCGAAACGCCACCGTCGCATCGTCGAGTGCGATTGCTACTGACTGCGCCACGGCCACAGTTCTTCCTCCCCGTCCGGAACATGGCTTAGCGTCTTGGGACGACAAGTTCAACGCGGCGCCGTGACGTGCTAGTTGATCTTCACCCTCCCCTGGAGGGGGAGGGTCGGCTCGCATCGACGATGCGAGACCGGGTGGGGTGAAAGTGGAGTCAACTCGGTGACTGATCGAGTGGCGAGATTTCCACCCCACGCCGCCGCTCATTTCATTCGCGTCGACC
>JAHCKB010000272.1 GCA_026125985.1 Bradyrhizobium sp. | reverse complement strand
CATGGCGGCCGACCTGTTCGAGACCTATGCGGTGACCGCGGTTGCCACCATGGTGTTGGCAGCGATCTTCTATGCCTCTTCGCCGCTGCTGATGAACATGATGACGCTTCCGCTCGCCATCGGCGGCGTCTGCATCATCACCTCGATCGTCGGCACCTTCTTCGTCAAGCTCGGGGCCAGCCAGTCGATCATGGGCGCGCTGTACAAGGGCCTGATCGCGACCGGCATCCTGTCGCTCGTGGGCCTCGCCGGCGTGATCTACTATCTGATCGGCTTCGGTCCGCTCGCGGGCGTCAAGTACACCGGCATGGCGCTGTTCGAGTGCGGCGTCGTCGGCCTCGTCGTCACCGCGCTGATCATCTGGATCACCGAATACTATACCGGCACCGACTATCGTCCGGTGAAGTCGATCGCCGCCTCGTCGGTGACCGGCCACGGCACCAACGTGATCCAGGGCCTCGCCATCTCGATGGAGGCGACCGCGCTGCCTGCGCTCGTCATCATCGCCGGCATCCTGATCACCTACAGCCTCGCCGGCCTGTTCGGCATCGCGATTGCGACCACCACCATGCTGGCGCTGGCCGGCATGATCGTCGCGCTCGACGCCTTCGGCCCGGTCACCGACAACGCCGGCGGCATCGCCGAAATGGCGGGCCTGCCCAAGGAAGTCCGCAAGTCCACCGACGCGCTCGACGCCGTCGGCAACACCACCAAGGCGGTCACCAAGGGCTACGCGATCGGCTCGGCCGGTCTCGGCGCGCTGGTGCTGTTCGCGGCCTACAATGAAGACCTCAAATTCTTCATCGCGAACTCGGCGAAGAATCCCTACTTCCAGGGCGTTATGCCGGACTTCTCGCTCAACAACCCCTACGTCGTGGTGGGCCTTCTGTTCGGCGGCCTGCTGCCGTATTTGTTCGGTGCGATGGGCATGACTGCGGTCGGCCGCGCTGCCGGCTCGATCGTCGAGGAAGTGCGTCGCCAGTTCCGCGAAAAGCCGGGCATCATGCAGGGCACGGACAAGCCGGACTACGGCAAGGCCGTCGACCTCCTGACCAAGGCAGCGATCAAGGAAATGATCATCCCCTCGCTGCTGCCGGTGCTGTCGCCGATCGTCGTCTACTTCGTGATCTACGCGATCGCGGGCGGTGGGGCGGCCGGCAAGTCGGCGGCGTTCTCGGCCGTCGGCGCCATGCTGCTCGGCGTGATCGTCACGGGTCTCTTCGTGGCGATCTCGATGACCTCGGGCGGCGGCGCCTGGGACAACGCCAAGAAGTACATCGAGGACGGTCACTACGGCGGCAAGGGCTCCGATGCCCACAAGTCCGCTGTGACCGGCGACACTGTCGGCGATCCCTACAAGGATACGGCCGGTCCGGCAGTGAATCCGATGATCAAGATCACCAACATCGTGGCGTTGCTGCTGCTCGCAATCCTCGCGCACTAGGCGCGGCGTCTTGACGAAAATGAAAACCCCGCGGCGCTAGCCGCGGGGTTTCTTGCATTCTGGATGCGTGGAGGAGGCGTCTATCGCACGCCCCATCAGACTCAGAAGCTGAGGAGCTTGAAGATCGGCGTCAGGTAGCTCAGCTCCTGCCCCGAGGTCGGCGTCGTTCGGCTGATGAAGTCGAAGATCTTGCCGTCCTGCAGGCCGTAATTGGCGAGGCGCCTGACGGTGCGCTTCTTGTCGAAGTAGATCGCGATGACGCGCTGGTCGACGACCTGCTGGTTCAGGAAGGCGACCTTCCGCTCACTCCGCTGCGAGATGTAGTAGAAAACTTCGCCATCGAGCGTGGCGACGGTGGAGGGCGTGCCCATCACGATCAGCACCTGATCCTGGCTGGCGCCGATCGGAATCTGCTCGAGCGCGCCGGGCGGCAGGATATAGCCCTTCTGGAACTGCTCGCCCGTGCAGCCGGACAGCGCGGCGGCGACCAGGGCGGCTGCGGCGGCGATGCGCCAGCCCGCCTTGCCACGCGCCTTGCGTGCGCACGAACCATTCTTGGCGAATAGTGTCATGATCGGAACTGTCCCGTCCCCTTGCCTCGGACGAGGCGTTGACGTACCGGGCTGAGCGCAAGATTGCAACAAGGGCGGGACCCCGGGCCTCGCTCGTGGAACTCACAATGCTCTGGCCGTTCAATCACTTCAGGAAACCTCGGCTCGCCCCTTCAGGCACCATCGAGGCCATCTATGGCATGATCGTGACGCAGGCGCGAGAACCCTTATTTTACCGGGACTTGGGCGTGCCTGATACGGTTAACGGCCGTTTTGACCTGGTTCTGCTGCATCTGTGGTTGGTCCTTCGTCGCTTGAAGTCGGCCGACTCGGGCTCCGCCCTGTCGCAGGCGCTGTTTGACCATTTCTGCAACGACATGGACGACAATCTGCGTGAGATGGGGGTCGGCGACCTCGCCGTGCCCAGGCGAATGCAGGCTTTTGGCGAGGCTTTCTATGGCCGCACCGCAGCCTATGACATGGCGCTCACCGAAGGCCGCGAAGCGCTCGCTGCGGCCATCTGCAAGAATATCCTCAACGGGGAAAAGATCGAAAAGGCGAGGGCGCTGTCGGCCTATGCCGAGGCCGCAATGACTGAGTTCGCGCAATTGGACGACGCTGCTTTCCGTGAAGCCAGGTGGCGGTTTCCGGTCCCCGAGAACGCGAGGCCGCAATGATCAACAGGCAGGACAGGCCCGACCCCTGGCGCTCACCTGTCGTCCTTGCGCAGATTCCGGAGCGCGGACTGCATCGCGAGCTTGATGCGGATGAGGCGCAGCGCAAGGCGATGGCCGAGGTCGCGGGCCTGCGCGAGGTGCTTTCCGCGCGCGCTTCTTTCGATGTGACCCCGAAGAGCGGCGGCCGCTTCCAGGTGAGCGGAGTGGTGCGGGCGCGGATCGGACAAACCTGCGTTGTGACGCTCGATCCGATCGAGACCGAGATCGACGAGGAAATCGATCTGACGTTTGCGCCGCCGGAGCAAATCCCGGCGCTGTCCGCGCTCGCGGATGATGCGGCCGAGGGTGAAAGCGATCCGCCGGAGCCGATCGAGGGCGGCATCATCGATCTCGGCCGGCTTGCCACCGATGCATTGTTCCTCGGCATCGATCCCTATCCGCGCAAGCCGGATGCGGTGTTCCATCACGGTGTCACGCCGCCCGATCCGGAGGATCACCCGTTCGCTGCGCTGAAGGCGCTTCAGGTGAAGCCAAAGGCGAAGCGAAAGCCGAAGCGCAAGTAGACGTGCCCCTTGGCCCTACTTCCGGCCGCAGCAAATTCTCCCGGGTCTTCATCTTTCGCGAATAAGACATTGAAGTATATGAGCTATTCCAGATTTCGAGAATCCGTGGATTCGTCCCGTCTTTCTGTAAAGGCCGCGGTCAAGAGGTTGTGTCGGGGCCGGGAAACGCTATTGTCGCGGCCCGGCTGGAACGCAGCGGGGCGCCCGGTCGCGCCGCACTTCGCGACGGCATCGAGAGCGCGGCCCAAGCACGTCGGACCGCAAGAGATCAGGTTTCCGGGAAGTTCATGCCTCAAAAGGTTCGAATTGCGCTTGACGCCATGGGCGGCGATGTCGGCGCCCCGGTCGTCATTCCCGGCGCCGCAATTTCATTGAGCCGGCATCCCGATACCGAATTCCTTCTTTTCGGCGACCGCGCGAGGATCGAGCCTGAGCTCGAAAAACATCCTGCCCTCAAGGGCGTTTCCCGCGTCATTCATACGGACGTTGCGGTCGGCATGGACGACAAGCCGAGCCAGGCGCTGCGCCGCGGCCGCAAGACCTCTTCGATGTGGCTTGCCATCGAGGCGGTGAAGAAAGGCGAGGCTGACGTGGCGGTCTCGGCCGGCAATACCGGCGCGTTGATGGCGATGGCGCGTTTCTGCCTGCGGACACTGCCCGGAATCGACCGCCCGGCGATCGCCGCGGTGTGGCCCACCGCCCGCGGCGACTCCATCGTACTCGATCTCGGCGCCACCATTGGCGGCGATGCCCACCATCTGGTTGCGCTCGCCGTGATGGGTTCGGCGATGGCAAGCGTGCTGTTCGAAAAGGAGCGGCCGACGGTGGGCCTGCTCAATATCGGCGTCGAGGAGATCAAGGGTCACGAGGAGATCCGCGAAGCCGCCGAATTGCTGCGTACGCTGAGCCTGCCGCAGCTCGAATATATCGGCTTCGTCGAGGGCGACGGCATCGGCAAGGGAGCAGCCGACGTGATCGTTTCCGAGGGCTTCTCCGGCAATATCGCCCTGAAGGCTGCCGAGGGCACCGCGCGCCAGATGAGCGAATTCCTGCGCGCGGCGCTGTCTCGGACCTGGCTCACCAAGCTGGGCTATCTTCTGGCCCGCAATGCCTTCAAGGAGTTGCGGGACAAGCTCGATCCCAACAAATCCAACGGCGGGGTGCTGCTGGGCCTCAAGGGCGTGGTGGTGAAGAGCCATGGCGGCGTCAGCGCCGAAGGTTTTGCCTATGCCGTCGATGTTGGGTATGAGACGGCCCACTACGATCTCCTCACCAAGATCAACCACATGCTCAATCGTGACGGCGGCGCGCTGGCCAGGGCGCAGACCGCGCAGGAGGCTGTTTCGTGACTGCGATACGTTCGGTCGTGCTCGGCTGCGGTTCCTATCTGCCGCAGAAGGTGCTGACCAATGCCGAACTGGCGGCACGAATTGACACTTCCGACGACTGGATCGTCCAGCGCACCGGAATCCGGCAACGCCATATTGCGGCCGATGACGAATTCACCTCGCATCTCGGCATCAATGCCGCGCGCGCCGCTCTTGCCGATGCCGGCGTGGACGCGCAATCGATCGATCTGATCGTGGTCGCGACCTCGACGCCGGACAATACCTTCCCGGCGACGGCCGTGGCGATCCAGAACGGCCTCGGCATCAACCACGGTGCGGCCTTCGATCTGCAAGCTGTCTGCTCAGGCTTCATCTTTGCGCTCGCCACCGCCGACAACTTCCTGCGCAGTGGCGCCTACAAGCGGGCACTGGTGATCGGTGCGGAGACCTTCTCGCGAATTCTCGACTGGGAGGATCGCACCACCTGCGTGCTGTTCGGTGACGGCGCGGGCGCCGTCGTGCTGGACGCACAGGAGCAGTCCGGCGGGACCGCGGACCGCGGCATCCTGACCACCCATCTGCGCTCAGACGGCCGGCACAAATCGAAGCTCTATGTCGATGGCGGTCCGGGCTCGACCAGGACCGTCGGCCATCTGCGGATGGAAGGCAAGGAAGTGTTCAAGCACGCGGTCGGCATGATCACCGACGTCATCATCGATGCCTTCAAGGCGACGGGCACCAGCGCGGATGATCTCGACTGGTTCATTCCGCACCAGGCCAACAAGCGAATCATCGATGCTTCAGCGCACAAGCTTCATATTGCACCGCAGAAAGTGGTTCTGACGGTCGACATGCATGGAAACACCTCCGCAGCGTCGATTCCGCTGGCCCTGTGCGTTGCGGTGAGGGATGGCCGCGTCAAGAAAGGCGATCTCGTCATGCTGGAGGCCATGGGCGGCGGCTTCACCTGGGGTTCGGCGCTGGTCCGCTGGTAGTGTGGCACAAACAATTCAACGCAAATTATAAGTGCGTTTTCATGCGCTTGCATGATGGTCGCTGTTGACCATGGTTTGCTAACCTCCTAATTTCAGGGAACAAATTTGTTCGCCGAGAGTGCGGGGCAGGCGATGACCACGGGAACGGGCAAAACAGTTACACGCGTCGATCTGTGTGAGGCGGTCTATCAGAAGGTAGGCCTGTCACGTACGGAGTCGTCCGCATTCGTCGAACTGGTTTTGAAGGAGATCACCGATTGCCTTGAGAAAGGCGAGACGGTGAAGCTTTCGTCGTTCGGTTCTTTCATGGTGCGCAAGAAGGGTCAGCGTATCGGACGCAATCCGAAGACCGGCACCGAAGTACCGATTTCGCCGCGCCGTGTCATGGTGTTCAAGCCCTCGGCGATCCTGAAGCAGCGTATCAACGGCCACGCGCCGACCAACGGCGACGCCAAGAACGACTAGCGCTCAACCTAGCGAGCGGAAAGGAGCGGGCATTTGGACAAGGCGCCGGATGCGTTCCGAACCATCAGTGAAGTCGCGGACGAGCTCGATATTCCCCAGCACGTGCTGCGTTTCTGGGAAACCCGCTTCGCGCAGATCAAGCCGATGAAGCGCAGCGGCGGCCGCCGCTACTATCGTCCTGACGATGTCGATCTGCTGAAGGGTATTCGCCGGCTGCTGTACGGCGAG
>JAHCKB010000271.1 GCA_026125985.1 Bradyrhizobium sp. | reverse complement strand
GCCGGCGGCATGACGATTGCGATCTCCTGCGACATGATCATCGCTGGAGACGCCTGCACCTTCGGCTATCCGGAGATCGACGTCGGGCTGATCCCGGCCATTCATTTCGTGCAGTTGCCGCGGCTGGTCGGCAAGCACCAGGCGTTCGGGCCGCTGTTTCTCGGCGATCCCTTCGATGCTGCCACCGCTTTCCGCATGGGCCTGATCAGCGAAGTAGTGCCGAAGGGCACGGCGCTCGACCGGGCCCGCGAGGTCGCGCGGCGGCTCGCCGCCAAGTCGCCGATCGTGATGAAGATCGGCCGCGACGCCTTCATGCGCGCGGTCGATGCCGATTTCCGCCGGTCGGTCGAGAACGCGGCCGAGAGCTTTGCGCTGGTCGCGACTACGGAAGATTGTCAGGAAGGACTGAACGCGTTCGTCGAGAAGCGGACGCCGAACTACAGGGGACGCTAGATGCCGGGACTATATTTCGAGGACTTCGTGGTCGGTCAGGAATTCCACCACGCGTTCACCCGCACCGTGACCGAGATGGACAACACCATGTTCAGCCTGCTGACCATGAATCCGCAGCCGCTGCATCTCGATGCGCATTTCGCCGAAAAGACCGAATTCGGCCAGCGGCTGTTCAACAGCCTCTACACGCTCGGCATCATGATCGGCATGACCGTCTACGACACCACGCTGGGCACGACCGTCGGAAATCTCGGCATGACGGAGGTGAAGTTCCCCAAGCCGGTGTTTCACGGCGATACGCTTCAGGCACACACCAAGATCATCTCCAAGCGCGAGAGCAAGTCGCGGCCGGGGCAGGGGCTGGTCGAATTCGAGCACACCGCGACCAACCAGCACGGCGAGGTGGTGGCGAGCTGCCGCCGTACCGGGCTGATGCTCGGCAAGCCGAAGGCATAACGCGATGCGCTCCTTCCTGTTCGTTCCCGGCGACAGCGTCCGGAAATTCGAAAGCGCCAAGAAGACGGCAGCCGACGCGCTGATCCTCGACCTCGAGGATTCCATCGCGCCGGAAGGCAAGGTGGCGGCGCGCAGCATTACGCGGCAAATGCTCGATGCGCGCAATCCGGCGCAGAAGATGTATATCCGCGTCAATGCGCTCGACACCGACATGACGCTTGCCGACCTCGCCGCCGTGATGCCGGGCAAGCCCGATGGCATCGTGCTGCCGAAATGCGCAGGCAGTCCCGACGTCAACACGCTGTCGCTTTATCTCGATGCCTTCGAGGCGGCTTTCGGCATCGCGCACGGCACCACCCGGATCGTGACGGTGGCGACGGAAACCGCGCGCGCCGTACTGAAGCTGATGGATTTCGAGAACATGAGCCCGCGGCTCTGGGGCATGATGTGGGGCGCGGAAGATCTCGCCGCCTCGCTCGGCGCCTCGCGCAACCGCACCGATGGCCGGTTCAACTCACCCTTTGTGCTGGCGCGCGATCTCTGCCTGATCGCGGCTGCCGCCGCCGGCGTGGTAGCGATCGATACCATCGCCGCCGACATCAACGACCTCGACGGGTTGAAGGCCGAGTCCGTCGCGGCTCGGCAGGACGGCTTCCTGGCAAAGGCCGTGATCCATCCCAAGCATGTCGACGTCGTCAATGCCGCCTTCATGCCGACGGAGGAGGAGTTCGCCTGGTCGGAGCGCGTGGTCGCGGCCTTTGCCGGCAATCCTTCCGGTGTCGTCAAGATGGACGGCAAGATGCTGGACAAGCCGCATTTGCGCGCCGCCGAGAAGATTCTGGCGCAGCGCGGCAAGTAGCTTTGCTGGACGCACCCGGCACCGCTTGACAAGATATTGGACTGTTACAAGATCGGCGTGTTCTGGAAATCGGGGCGTGCCGTCCTGAGACGTGGTGCGAAGCATGAAAAAGCTGACACTGTTGGCCATCGGTTTTGCAATCCTGCCGGCCGCCGCTTTGGCAGCCCCACCGCGCGCCTTGTACGGGAAGCACTTCAAGGTGACCTGGACCGAGACCCGGAGCCAGCGCCTCGCGGGCCAGGGGGCATTTCGCCCGGTGAGCATTCCCTATGCGTATACGGTGTACGTCGGAACTGAAGGCACCGTGTTCAAGCGAATGTTTGTCGTCTCCTCGACCGGAAAGACCAGCGGCGCGCAAGACCGTGTAGGCACCAAACCGTCCGGCAGTGTCAGTGCCAATACGGCCAATTTCTCGGGAAACACTCTTACCGCGACGTCCTCCTTCGGCGGTGCGGCGCGGCGCATGCAGATTACCTTCGATGGCAATTTCTCCAGCTGTTCGGCGCAGGTCGTCACCGCAAAACTCGCGAGCGAAAAGTCGGCCACCATCAAAAGCATCGCAAGCGGAGCCATGATCGAGTTCGAATCGGTCTCGGCAGGCGCTGCCAGCTGCTCCGTCGGGCCGGGCAATCCATTCGCCAATTGAGGCCGCGGCAGCGGTCCTTCGCTCCGGGCAGCGCCTCGACGCAACTCCATCGCATTTCCCGCATGGCGGAACCGATTCCAGCCGCCTTTACTCGCCGCGCTTTCTCCCTTTATCGTCGCTCCGGAGCCGATCGTCCGCCAAGCGGCGACGGCGAGGGAGCGAAACGATGGCCCGGGCAGAGGCGGCGCAGCGCAGCCTTGCGTCAATGGACGTGAGCGACCCGCTTCTTTACCAGAACGACACCTGGCGGCCGCTGTTTGCCCAGCTTCGCCGCGAAGACCCCGTGCACTATTGTGACGCCTCGCCATTCGGACCGTACTGGTCGGTGACGCGTTATGACGACATTTTTGCCGTCGAACTCGACCACGAAAATTTTTCATCGGCTTCCGAGCTCGGAGGTATCCAGATCGCCGATCAGCCCAAGGGGCAGGAACGGCCGAACTTCATCCGCATGGACCCGCCGGGGCATACCGCGCACCGCCGCGCGGTTGCGCCCATCGTGGCGCCATCGAACCTCGTCAATCTGGAAGCGCTGATCCGCGAACGCACCGCCGAAGTGCTGGATGCGCTGCCGCGTGGAGAGACTTTCGACTGGGTCGAGCGTGTCTCCATCGAGCTGACCAACATGATGCTGGCGACGCTGTTCGATTTTCCCTGGGAGGACCGGGACAAGCTCACCTGGTGGTCGGATGTGGCGATCGCCAATGTCGCATCGCCCGATGCGGTTGTGCATTCCGAGGCCGAGCGGACCGCGGAGCTGGTCAAGATGGGCGAGTATTTCCGCAAGTTGTGGGATGTGCGGATATCAGCGCCGCCGTCCTTCGATCTGGTCTCGATGCTGGCGCATTCGCAAGCCACGAGGAATCTCGATGCCCGCGAGTTCATCGGCACCATCGGTCTTCTGATCGTCGGCGGCAACGACACCACACGCAACTCCATGACCGGCGGGTTGATGGCGCTGGTGGAGAATCCGGGCGAGTTCGAGAAGGTGCGAACACGGCGCGAACTGGTCCCGAGCCTCGTTTCCGAGATCATCCGCTGGCAGACCCCGGTGCTGCACATGCGCCGCACCGCTAGGTGCGACGTCGAGCTTTGCGGCCGCAGGATCGCCAGGGGCAACAAGGTGGTGATGTGGTACATCTCCGGCAATTACGACGAGGACAAGATCGAGCGCGCCGGCGAATTCATCGTCGATCGCGTCAAGCCGCGGCAGCATCTCGCCTTCGGCGCCGGCATCCATCGCTGCGTCGGCGACCGGCTCGCCGAACAGCAGCTCCGCATCCTCTGGGAGGAAATCCTGCAACGCGATCTGCGCTTTGAAATCATGGGCCCGCCGACGCGGCTGTATTCGAACTTCATCCGTGGCATACGTGCGCTGCCTGTGAGAATCGTGAACTGAACGTGCCGTCATTGCGAGCGAAGCGAAGCAATCCAGCTTTGACGCAACAAGGAAGATGGATTGCTTCGTCGCTCTGCTCCTCGCAATGACGAGCGAAAGAGGAATCAAGGAATTGAAATGAACGATCCCGTTGACGTCCTGATCATCGGTTCCGGCGCTTCAGGCGCGGCGGTCGCCTGGAGCCTGGCCGACACCAAGATGCACATCCTCTGCCTGGAGCAGGGCGGCTGGATGAACCCGTCGGAATATCCGAGCACCGGGCGCGACTGGGAGGCGAAGTTCTATGGCGAGTGGTCGACCAGCCCGAACGTCCGCGGCCGGCCCGAGGATTATCCGATCAACGACGACAATTCGCCGATCAAGGTCGTGAACTACAACGCGGTTGGCGGCTCGACGGTGATGTACACCGCACACTGGCCGCGGTTGCACCCGTCCGATTTCAAGGTGAAGACGCTGGACGGTGTCGCCGACGACTGGCCGATCGACTACGACGCGCTGACTCCGTTCTTCGAGGAGAACGATCGCATGATGGGCGTATCGGGCCTGTCGGGCGATCCGCGTTCGCCGCTGACGCGTCCGCCGATGCCGCCGCAGCCGCTCGGGCTTTCCGGGCCGCTGATCGGCAAGGCCATGAACAAGCTCGGCTGGCACTGGTGGCCGTCGGACACCACGGTCGCGACCATGGACTATGAGGGCAGGGCGCGCTGCATCAATCTCGGCCATTGCACGCCGGCCTGCGCGCAAGGGGCGAAAGCCTCGACCGACATCACCTATTGGCCGCACGCGATTCGCGCCGGGGTCGAGCTCAAGACGCATTGCCGGGTGCGCGAGATCCTCACCAACGAGCACGGCATGGCCTCTGGCGTCGTCTATTACGACAAGGACGGCGTCGAGCAGTTCCAGCCGGCCGAAGTCGTCATCATCGCCTGCAACGGCGTCGGCACGCCACGACTGCTCCTGAACTCCGTCTCCGGCCGCTTCCCGAACGGCCTCGCCAATTCATCCGGTCTGGTCGGCAAGAACCTGATGTTCCATCCCTATGCGCAGATCTACGGTTTCGTGAAGGAGCCGACCGACTCCAACCGCGCGCCGCCGACCTGCCTCTGGAGCAAGGAGTTCTACGAGACCGACCTGTCGCGCGGCTTCGTTCGCGGCTACGGCATCCAGTTCGGCCGCGGTGCCGGACCGGTGTTCGAAGCCGTCGCCAGCGAACAGAAGGGCATTCTGCCATGGGGTGTGGACCATCACCGTGTCTTCCGCAGGCTCAATGGCCATCGCCTCGCCGTGTCGGCGATCTGCGAGGATCTGCCCGAGGAGCACAACCGCGTCACGCTCGATCCCGTGCTGAAGGACAGCCACGGCATTCCGGCGCCGAAGATCGACTACACGATCAGCGAGAACAGCCGGAAGATGATGAATCACGGGCTGGCGCGCGGCCGGGAGATTCTCGAAGCTGCCGGCGCCACCGACATCTGCACCAACGACCCGATACCGTGGGGCGGCTGGCATCTGCTCGGCACCGCGCGGATGGGCACCGATCCGGCTCGTTCCGTGGTCAACGAATGGGGCCGTTCGCACGACGTGAAGAACCTCTTTATCGTCGACGGCAGCGTGTTCGTCACCTCCGGTGGCGTCAACCCGACTTCCACCATCCAGGCCGTCGCGCTCTACATCGCCGACCAGATGAAGCAGCGTCTTGCCAATCTCTTTGACTGAGGAAACGATGCCCGAACTCAATCAGGCCCAGCGCGACGATTTGCGCACCATCGCCGCGATGATCATCCCGGCCAGCGACGAATATAAAGTGCCGGGCGCCGACGATCCGACGATCCAGGCCGACATGCTCAAGACGCTCGGCCGTGACACCGAATTGGTGGCGCAGGCGCTCGATCATCTGGCGCGGCTTGCCGGAAAACCGCTGGCCGCGCTCGATGCGGCCCGGCGGGACGCCGTGATCAAGGAATTCCGCGCTGCCGGGGGGGCCGCCACCGCCACGCTCGTCCGCGTGGTGCTGCAATGCTACTACCGCGACGACCGCGTGCTGCGCTCGCTCGGTATAGAACTGCGTGCGCCGTTTCCGAAGGGCCATGTGCTCCCGGACGGCGACTGGTCGCTGCTCGATCCCGTCAAGGCGCGGCCACCAAGCCTGCGGCGCGCCTGAGCACCAGAGCGTTTTCAAGCGAAGTGGGCACCGGTTCGCGTGAAGAAAACGCGTCAAATCAAGAATCTAGAGCTTCGGTTCTGATTCAGTCAGAACCGAAAATGCTCTAGGCGCGACCTGCCAGGTGCTTGCCGGCGATATAGCCGAAGGTCAGCGCGGGCCCCAGCGTGATGCCGGCGCCGGGATAGTTGCCGCCCATGATGCTCGCCATGTCGTTGCCGGCGGCATAGAGGCCCTCGATCACCTTGCCGTCGGCATCCAGCGCGCGTGCATGCGCATCGGTCTTGATGCCGGCATAGGTGCCGAGATCGCCGATCACCATCTTGATGGCGTAGAACGGCCCGT
>JAHCKB010000270.1 GCA_026125985.1 Bradyrhizobium sp. | reverse complement strand
CCGACCAGTGCCTTCCAAGTCCCGTGGACGACGCATAGCCGTGACGTACGCCGGAGGCGGCCGTCTGCTGGTTCTCAGGCTTGTCGCCCCTGAAGATCTGGCCGACTTCGAACAGGGCAACATCCGAAGAGCCGCGATTGATGTTGGCCTGCGAGGCTGCGATCAGGCCGGGCAGCAGGCTCGGCCGCATGTCGGAGAGATCGGAGGCGATGGGATTGGCGAGCGCAAGCTCGGCCTGTCCGCCGCCGAACAACTCGGCCGCAGGCTTTGCGATGAAGGACCAAGTCACCGCTTCCACCATGCCGCGCGCCGCGAGCGCGCGCCGGGCACGGCGCGTGCGCTGCTGCATTGGCGTAAGTACGGATTTACGCGCTTCCTCGCCGCGGCCGAACGGCGTTTCCGGCACCTTGTCGACGCCGATAATGCGGACGACCTCCTCGACGATATCGGCCTTGCCATGCACGTCGCTGCGCCACGAAGGAACAGCGACCTTTACCACCGGCCCGCTGCCGACCACCATGAAGCCCAGCCGGGCGAGGATACGCTTTATCTCGGTCAAGGACACATCGAGACCGGCGAGACGCTTGACCTCGCTGACCGGGAAATCGATCGCGCGGTCCTCGCCGAAGGGATTGCCGACCACGACGTTCTCCGACGGAGTGCCGCCGCACATCTCCATCACCAACCTCGTGGCAAGCTCCAGCCCCGGAACCATGAAGGCCGGGTCGACGCCGCGCTCGAAACGGTAGCGCGCGTCGGAATTGATGCCGAGCTTGCGGCCGGTCTGCGCGATGTTGATCTCGTTCCACAACGCCGATTCGATCAGCACGTCGGTGGTGTTTTCGTCGCAGCCCGAGGTCTCGCCGCCCATGATGCCGGCCAGCGACTCGACGCCGTGTTCATCCGCGATCACGCAGATAGAGGGATCGAGATTGTAGGTGCGGCCATCGAGCGCCAGCAGGCTCTCGCCGGCGCGGGCCGGGCGCACGGTGAGATTTCCCTTCACCTTCTTCGCGTCGAACACGTGCAGCGGGCGGCCGCGATCGAAAGTCATGAAGTTGGTGATGTCGACCAGCGCATTGATCGGGCGCAGCCCGATCGAGGTCAGGCGCTTCTGCAGCCATTCCGGCGACGGGCCGTTCTTGACGCCGCGCACCAGCCGCAGCGCGAAGCCCGGACACAGCGCAGCGTCCTCGATCTTCACCTGTACCGGGCAGGGGAACTCACCCTTGATCGGCTTGATCGCGGGATCTTTGAAATTGCCCATGTCGGCGGCGAACAGATCGCGCGCGATTCCGTGCACGCCGGTGCAGTCCTGCCGGTTCGGCGTCAGGTTGATCTCGATCACGGGATCGCCGAGCCCGGCATATTCGGCATAGCCTTTGCCGACCGGCGCGTCGGCGGGCAATTCCATGATCCCGTCATGGTCGTCGGAAATCTGCAGCTCGGCCGCCGAGCACAGCATGCCGCGGCTCTCGACGCCGCGGATGGTGCCGACGCCAAGCGTGATGTTCTTGCCGGGAATGTAGGTGCCGGGCGGGGAGAACACGCTGATCAGGCCGGCGCGCGCATTCGGCGCGCCGCACACCACCTGCACCGGGGCGCCGCCGTCGCCGGTATCGACCGTGCAGACGCGCAGGCGGTCGGCATTCGGATGCTGCTCGGCGGTTACGACGCGCGCGATGGTGAACGGCGCCAGCGCCTTGGCCTTGTCCTCGATGCTCTCGACCTCGAGCCCGATCATGGTGAGCTTGTCGGCGAGCTTGTCCAGCGGCTCGTCGGTGTCGAGATGTTCCTTCAGCCAGGAGAGTGTGAACTTCATGCGCTCAAACCTCCCGCGAGCGTGGGCACGTCGAGCGGCTTGAAGCCGTAATGCGACAGCCAGCGCACGTCGCTGTCGAACAGCTGACGCAGGTCGCTCATGCCGTATTTCAGCATCGCGATGCGGTCGATGCCCATGCCCCAGGCAAAGCCCTGATAGACGTCGGGATCGATGCCGCAGGCGCGCAGCACGTTCGGATGCACCATGCCGCAGCCGAGAATCTCCAGCCAGTCCTCGCCTTCGCCGAAGCGGATTTCGCCCTTGTCGCGACGACACTGGATGTCGACTTCCAGCGACGGCTCGGTGAACGGAAAGAACGACGGGCGGAAGCGCATGTTGATGTGGTCGACTTCGAAGAACGCCTTGCAGAACTCGTGCAGGATCCATTTGAGGTGGCCGAGATGCGACTCCCTGTCGATGACGAGCCCCTCGACCTGATGGAATTGCGGCGTGTGCGTCGCATCCGAATCGATACGATAGGTGCGGCCGGGGCAGATCACGCGGATCGGCGGTTTCTGCGACAGCATGGTGCGCACCTGCACCGGCGAGGTGTGCGTGCGCAACAGCAGGCGCGAGCCGTCGTCCTTCGGATTGAAGAAGAAAGTATCGTGCATCTCCCGCGCCGGATGGCCTTCCGGGAAGTTCAGCTTGGTGAAGTTGTAGTCGTCGGTTTCGATGTCGGGGCCTTCGGCGACGGAAAACCCCATGTCGGCGAAGATGGTCGTGAGTTCGTCCCAGACCTGGCTGAGCGGATGGATGCGTCCGGTCTCGGCGGGCGGGTCGCGCAGTGGCAGGGTGACGTCGATGGTTTCGGAGGCGAGCCGCGCATCGAGCGCCGCCGATTTCAGGATATCGCGCCGCGCCGCCAGTGCCTCGGTCACCTTGTCCTTGGCGAGGTTGATGGCCGCGCCTTGCGTCTTGCGCTCGTCCGGGGACATCTTGCCCAGCGTGGCGAGGAGCGCGGAGATCGAGCCCTTCTTGCCGAGCGAGGCGACGCGAACGGCTTCCAGTGCCGCTTCGTCGCCGGCCGCGGCGATCTGCTCGAGGATGGATTTTTCAAGCGTTGCGAGGTCGGACACGATTCTGTCTCTAGCTTCCAGGAGGCGGCTGGTTGTGGCCAGCCGAGGGGGGCTACGTCAAGCCAAAAGGCCCTGATCTCAGGCCCCTCGCGGCTGGTTTGAATCCGTTCGCCCGAGGGGATACCAACGCGTCATTCGATCGGAGGTTAGCGATGACCCTCAAATCCTGTCCGGCCGCCATCGGCCTTCTCCTGGCCCTCGTCCTCGCCCCGGCTCAGGCTGCGACCATGGAATGCCCGGCCAGGTCGCCCCAGATGGATGACATCATCGCGTCGATCAACGCCGCCATCGGCTGTGACGCCGCGATGAAGGTGTTCGAAGCCTGCCAATACGGCGCCAGCGGCGATACGCAGTTCGGCGAGGTCGTGGAGAAGAAGTGCGAGGCCGACTTCCTCGACAAGGCGAAGGCGGCGAAGAAGCAGGCCTACCGGCGCGAACTCGGCGTCTGCGACCGCAAATACCGGAACAAGCCGGGCTCCATGTACATCTCGGCTACGGCGTTCTGCCGGGCGCAGGTCGCCCAGCGTTATTCGCAGCGGATGCGCAAGGCCTCAGGCGGCAAGTAAGCCGGTCAGGCCGCGAGCGCGGCCTTCGCCTTCTCGGCAATCGCCTGGAACGCCGCCGGTTCGTTGATCGCCAGATCCGACAGGACCTTGCGGTCGACTACGATGCCGGACTTCGACAGGCCGTCGATAAAGCGGCTGTAGGTCATGCCGAACGGGCGTACGGCGGCATTGAGCCGCTGGATCCAGAGCGCGCGGAAGGTGCGCTTCTTGCGCTTGCGGTCGCGGAAGGCGTACTGGCCGGCCTTCTCCACCGCCTGCTTGGCGACGCGGATCGTGTTCTTGCGGCGGCCGTAATAGCCCTTGGCGGCCTTGTAGACCTTCTTGTGCTTGGCGTGGGCGGTCACACCGCGTTTGACGCGAGACATGACAAAAATCCTTGTTCAGAGATGACGTTGCGCCGCGCATCGCGCGGCTCGATGCGGGAAGCGATCAGGCGTTCGGCAGGAAGTATTTCTTGATGTTGTCGCCGTCGGTCTTGAACAGCACGCGGGTACCGCGGAGCTGACGGATCTGCTTCTTGGTCCGCTTGATCATGCCGTGGCGCTTGCCGCGCTGGGCGTGCATGACTTTGCCGGTGGCAGTCACCTTGAAGCGCTTTTTGGCGCCGGACTTGGTCTTCAGCTTGGGCATTTGGCTCTCCTATTGCGCCAGCGCGAAACCGCCCGCGAGGGGCGTTGGCCGGCTGAAATGCTCGTTAGAGCGTTGAAAGTGCTCAGGTTTTACAAACGGCAAACCTTGCACTGAAACATCGCCACGGCAGCCCTTGATCAGCCGGGCGATGAAGGTCGGGCTTATGGCAGAGGAAATGCCAATTTGCAACGATGAACCGCCGTCCCGCCTGGCCTGACGAAGGGCTGTCACCATTCGATGGCAAGGTTCCAGGCAGGGTCAAAATGACGGTATTTCCGATGGTTTCCCGATATTTCGCCATTCTGCCGCGAGGACGCGCGCGCAAGTCTCTGTTCGCCGTCTCGGCGCTGGCCGCGCTTATGCTGCCCGGTGCTGCCGATGCAGGAGCCGCCGGCCGCTATGACGGCATCTGGACCACGGTCTTTGCCACGACCCGCGGCAACTGCTCCTCGGGTTACAGCGTGCCCTTCACCGTGACCGGCAGCCGGGTGTCCTCCGCCGGCGGCGGCCAGGTCTCCGGCTCGGTCAACCGATCCGGTCGTGTGGCCGTCGCAGTCTCTGTCGGCGAGTCCCGTGCTTCCGGCGGCGGCCGGCTGGTCGGTAATTTCGGCTCCGGCCGCTGGAGCGGCATCATCACCGGCGACCGCTGCAGCGGTACCTGGCAGGCGACGCGGAGCTGAGGCCTTAAGAAACGATCCCCCCAAAATCGAGCGGCCCGCCGTGGCATCCGGCGGGCCGCTCGCAATTTGCGGAGTGGGAATCCTGCGAATCAGCGCGGCGCCAGCACCATCACGACCTGGCGGCCTTCGAACTTTGCGTCCTGCTCGACCTTGGCGATCTCGGCGACGTCGGCCTTCACCTTGTCGAGCAGCTTGGTGCCGATCTCCTGATGCGCCATCTCACGGCCGCGGTAACGCAGGGTGATCTTCACCTTGTCGCCTTCCTCGAAGAAGCGCTGCATTGCGCGCATCTTCACGTCATAGTCGTGATCATCGATCATCGGCCGTAGCTTGATCTCCTTGATCTCCACGACCTTCTGTTTCTTGCGGGCTTCCGCGGCCTTCTTCTGCGCCGAATACTTGTACTTCCCGTAGTCCATGATCTTGCAGACGGGAGGATTGTTGTTCGGCGAAATCTCGACCAGATCCATGCCCGCGTCCTGGGCCATCTTGATGGCAGCCACGGTTTCGACGGTGCCATGGTTGACGCCTTCAGCGTCGATCAGCTGGATCTGTGCGTTGCGGATATCGTCATTGATGCGCGGCCCGTCTTTGGCGACTGTGGGCGGGGCTCTATTGGGACGGCGAATGGGTGGTTCTCCAAGGTTGTGAAAGGGAAGCACTTATTTTGAAGCAAGATGCGGCCACGGGCAAGCGAACTCGCTATCCTGCCGGCCAAAACCGACGAATGCGCGGCATTTTGACCACGCATGGCACATAGAACTCCACGCCCCACTCTGCAAGCGGAAGCGTGGCGGTCTTCGGGTCCGGACCGGCATCGTTGACGGATCAATAACCCTCCCCGAAAAAGGTTTCGAGTGACAGACCGATGACGCAGACCGACACAACGAGCCCGGAACCCGCCTTCATCGACGTCGGAGAAGGTTCTGGCCGACGCCGCATCGCGGTGCGTGCCCGCCATGGCCGGGCGCCCGGCCTGTTCTGGCTCGGCGGCTTCAATTCCGACATGCGCGGCACCAAGGCGCTGGCGCTCGACGCCTGGGCCGGGGAACACGGCCGGGCCTGCGTGCGCTTCGACTATTCCGGCCATGGCGAGTCCGAAGGCCGCTTCGCCGACGGCACCATCGGCCGCTGGCTGGAGGAGAGCGTGGCGGTTTTCGAGAAGTTCTGCGCCGGCCCGCAGGTGGTCATCGGCTCGTCGATGGGCGGCTGGATGGCGCTCCTTCTGGCGCGCGAGATCCGCCGGCGCGGCATCAAGGGCGCATCGCTCGCCGGTCTCGTGCTGATCGCGCCGGCGCCGGACTTCACCGAGGAACTGATGTGGAAGCGGTTCACGCCGCAGATCAAGGCGGAACTCGCGCAGACCGGACGCTGGGAGCGGCCGTCGGACTATTCCGACGAGCCCTATATCGTCACCCGCGCGCTGATCGAGGACGGCCGCAACCATCTCGTGCTCGGCGGCCTGATCGAGACCGGTTGCCCGGTGCGCATCCTGCAGGGCGTGCAGGATGAAGACGTGCCATGGGGCCATGCCGCCGAGCTGCTGACGCGCTTCGCCACCGACGACGTCGTCTTCACGTTGGTCAAGGACGGCGACCACCGGCTGTCGCGGCCCGAGGACATCGAGCGGCTGATCGCGGTGATTGAAGAGCTGTCGGC
>JAHCKB010000027.1 GCA_026125985.1 Bradyrhizobium sp. | reverse complement strand
GTGCGCACGATCCGGTCGGCATCGAGCAGGCGCGCAAGGAACTGCCCGACATCGACTATTGCGACGATCCCTATGACTGCGCAAAGGGCGCCGACGCTCTGGTGATCGTAACGGAATGGGCCGAGTATCGGGGGATCGACCTGGAACGGCTGAAGGCGGAGATGGCGCAGCCCGTGGTGGTCGATCTGCGCAACGTATTGTCTCCCGCCGATATGGCCGCGCACGGCTTCGCCTATGAAAGCGTCGGACGCGCGCCCGTCCGTCGTCTGCGCCGCAGCACGGACCTTGAAGCGATCGTTGCGGCGAGAGGGAATGCCGCGAGACGGCCGAAGCTCGTCTGAACCTCACTCCCCCTCCCTGGCGGAGCCGGAGTTGTTTCCGATGAGAGGCGAGACGCCCGGCTTTCTTGCTACTTCACGGTGCTCGTCGTATTGACGACCGTTGCGGCGGATGTGCCTGTAGCAAGGCCCTTGACCGTGTAGGCGTTGACGGCTGCCATCAGCGGATCATTCACGGTGGCGGTAATCAGCCGCAGATAGGTGAGCAGCTTGCCGGACTCGACCGACGTCGCGTTCGACGTGAAGATGACGTCCTTGTTCCGCATCTCGAACTTCGACGCGTGGAAGTAGCCGGCGGGGTCGCGCAGATTGAGGTTGTAGATGATCGGAACGATGGGGCCGCTGAATCGGCTGCAATCTACGCCTAGCTGCTCTGCGACTTCACGACGTTCGCCGCGATAGATGTAGACGGACGCGGGATCCGCCAGATTGTCGTTGAGCCCGCCGGCCTTCCCCAACGCCTCGGCGACCGACAGCCGCCAGGCACCGAAGGGGAATTGTCCCTGCTGTCCCGATGCACCGAAAGCGACGAAGGTTTGCGGCTGCGTGAACACGTAGATCGTGTCCTGGGGACGTACGAAGATGTTGTTCGCCGGCTGCTCGAGAAGGGCTGCGAACGGCGCGGCCGCCTGCTTTCCTCCTCTTTCAAGCATCACCCAGGTGTCGTATCCCGGATTTCTCGGTCCTCCAGCGCGCGAGATGGCGTCGAGAAGTCGCTCGCCGCTTGCACTGGCCGGGAAGCGGGATGGTGTCCCCACTTCGCCCAGCACGCTGATGGAGGAAGCTCGCTGATCGACGAGGGCAACCACGGCTTGCGGTTCGAGTGCGCGGTTCTTGAGCGCAGCCACGATAGCCGCCTGTACCTGTACGGCGGTACGTCCCTGGGCCTTGATCGCGCCCGCATAGGGGACCGTGATGTTGCCCTGGGTGTCGACCTGCTGGTTCGGAAGGGTGACGTAGTTGCCGGGACGTACGCCGGCATTGGCGGGGATGAACAGGCCGCCCGCCGCCGCCTCGAACACGGTCACACTGACGGTGTCCCCAATGCCGAAGCGGATTTCGCTCGGGCCGCGTCGGTCGACAAAGACCCGGCCCATTCTGGACGAATTGCGCTCGAGGATGTCTTCGACCCCGGTCGTGACCTTGACCATGGCATAGGGCAGCGTCGCAGGATCGAGCTGGTCTGCGCGGGCGAGTGCGTTCGTCGGTCCCGAGGTCGGGAGCGTCGAACAGCCGCTGTGGGAGACGATGGCCGAGAGCGCCGCCACTCGGGCTAGAGCGCGCCACCAGCCGGGCAAATCCCGCGGCAGGCACGACAATCGTGCTTCACCCAAGCCAGGGAGTGCCTTCCGCCCGTCGCAAAAGTTTCGGCCCTTTGCCACGAGGGTCTGGCTCCGTATTTACTAGAAACTAACCATGAGAATTATTGATCTGTTATGCTTAAAGGACAGTTAACATCGTGGAACGATTAGCGTTTTTGGCTTTCGGCGAGAATCCGGGCGCTTCGCCAGTCCTGCGCGAGGACAAGCGCTGCCAATCCTCACCGAGGATGAGTTTTCAAGGGGGGATACGTGCCCGGGTAGCCGAGTCCCGGCCGTCGCAGCGTACAGGCGGCGGTGCAGTCCCGCTCAATCCTGATAGTAGTTTCCGGGGCGGATGCCGTTGAACGCCTCGGCATGCCGGAGCGCTACAGGGTCCGCCTTGTTGAGGACTACACCGGCGATGCGGTCATCGATGATCTCCGCGTCGGAGAGCGCATCCAGCACGACGTCCCGCTTCGTCCCGCCCCATTCCAGAACGAAGACGAACTGATCGACGAAGCGTTCGATCATCTTGACGTCCACGACCGACATGATGGGCGCAATTTCGACGATGATGCAGTCGTAGGATTTGCGAGCGACGGCGAGCAACTGGGCCATCTCGGGCGACCCCAGCAGTTCCGCCGAATTCGGAATGCGGGCCGGGGACACGCACGGCAGGACATGGACGTTGGAGTGCTGACGTTTGGAGACGAGCCAGGGCAGCCGCGTGGGATTCTGCAGCGCCTCCAGCAAACCCTCGCGTGCCTCGGGAGCCATGGCGGCGGAAAGCTTCCTGACATGGAAGTCGCTGTCGATCAGCAGCGTGCGGGCGCCGGTCGCGGCCACCACGAGGGAGGCAAGATTGGCTCCGACCGTGGTCTTGCCTTCGCCGGGAACGGAGGACACCACGCCGATGACCTTGGCGCCGTGAACAATCCGGTTGGCATCGACCAGCGCCTTGATGCCGCGCAGCGCTTCGGTGAAGCGGGAGTAGGGGGCTTCGAGTACATACTCCTCGATCGGTCCCGACTTCGCCTCGACCATCGGCAGGACGACGCATTTCTTTCCGGTGACCTGCTCGACCGCCCTTGGCGTCCGCAGCACGTCGGCCACCCACTCGCGCCCGATTGCCGCGCCGGTTCCCAGGAAGAGGCAGAAAAACAGGCTTCCCGCCATCACGGCCAGCGCCTTCTTGGAATTCTTGGACAAGGGCGGTGCGGCCCTGGAAATGACCCGAGCGCTCTGGATCGGGATGCCGCCGGTCTCGATCGTGTTGGTCTCTTTGAACTTCTGCAGCGTGTTGTTGTAGAGATTGCGCAGGGTTTCGGCAGTGCTCTCGAGCTCCCGCAACTCGTTGGTCGCGTCCGATCCGCCGAACAGCCTGGCTACGCTGGCGGCCAGTTCGGCCTCACGCGCCGCAGCCACCTGATACTCATTGGCGTAGGCGTCGGCGATGCGCCGTTCCTCGGCCTGGATAGCGCTCTTCAGATCATCGGCCTGACGCTGCGTCTTGATTGCGATCTCGTGCTGGGTGCCGACGCGCGCCGTCACCTCGGCGAGCTTTGCTGTGGCCTCCCGATATTGCGACCGCAGCCTGACGAGATCGCTGTTGTTCAGAGCGAAGTTGATGACACCCGACCGGGCCGTGTTGTTCAACGCGTCGGTCCCCGAGATGCTCGTTACCTCGTCGAGCGATCCCCTGCGAATGCGATCGAGCCGGCTCTTGGCTTCGGCTGTTGCGATTTGCGCACTGGTCAACTGTGCATTCAGGCTGGCGCGCAGTTCAGCGTTGGGTCCGCCGGCACCGGCTTTCAGATTGTTTGCCGTCCTGAACTCCTCCAGCGCCTTGTCGGCATCGGCAACCTGCTTCTTCAGTTCGACCAGCCGTTCCTGAAGCCAGTGGCTTGCGACCCGGGTCGACTGCAGCTTGGCGTCCATCGACGTCGCGATGTAGTTGTCCGCAATCGCGTTGGCGATCATGGCTGCCTTGAACTTGTCGTTCGACTCGAAAGCCACGTTGATGACGTTGGCAACGTCTTCGCGGGTCACGGTCAGGCGTTTGACCAGGGATTCCGCGGCGACGCGCTCCAGCGCAGCCTCGATGTCGTTCGGCTCGCCCGCGTTCGCTCCGACCGACTTGAAAATCAATCGTTTCAGATCTTCGAGGTAGTCGGAGATCCGCGCACCGCCCATCTTCGGCAGGCCGACGAATTCCTTGTCATGGGCAAGGCCGAGCGCCCGGACAACGGGAAGAATCACGCTGTCGGACGACAGGACATAGACCTGGCTGCCGATCTCACCTTCGTCGAAGGTCGGCTGATCGGCGATCCGGTTGGTCTGCAAATAGCGGTTCACGCTGCGGTCGACCAGAATGCGCGCCGAACTCTTGTATGGGGTGGGGATGTACACGAAGGCGATGGTTGCGAGCGCCAATCCAACCAGCAGTCCGTACAGCGGAAATCGCCAGCCTCGCCGAAGGGCTTCGAAGATATCGGTCACGCCGATCGATGGACGCGCACCCGATCCGGCGGAATGTGATCCATCGGCAAATTCGGCAGCGGGCGGAAGATCGTTCGTTCTCGCGTCCATTTTTGATTCTATCTACTCGAGCAAACATCGATCACGGAAGGAACGGCGTTGCACGACAGGACGTCGTCCGTTGTCGAGATCGCGCTGCGCCGCCGCCATACTTCAAGCCGAAATATATGCTTGTTTGTCTTCAAATTCTCTTCGATCGGCGCCAATGGTTAATGTCCGTTAGTTAATCTGCCCTCATGATGACAAGGCTCGCTAACGTACGAACGGGCTTGCGGGGTGCGCTTTTCAGCGCGCGTTACGCTTGCAGAGGCTCGCGTTCGTTGCTGTGCAGCTTATGTCCGGGATTTGGGTTCCGCGTCAGGCGGCGCTGCTGCAAATGCCGCGCGCGTGAGTTGAGCGGCATGCGCCGGATGTAGCCGGATGCCGGCGCCGACGGGCCTTCCTCCTGCAGGTGGAGGTACGCGGGAAGTTGCGCCCCTCGATCGCTGCGATGACCTGACCGGTGCGCTGAGTTTCCAGTAGCGGGCGGTTTCGGCTGCGAGTATCAGGAACAGCACCCACAGCATTTCGAAACCGCGCATCCACAGGCTTTCGAGCCCGTTGGTGATGATGACGTGGACCATGAGCGAAAGCACGAGCCAGGCACGGACGGGCGCACGATCGGCGAGGCGTCCCACGGCATGCAGCGTGGCGATCACGAAGGCCAGCAGCAGCGCATAGCCGGCGTATCCCATCTCCACCATCGTATCGAGATAGCCGTTGTGGGCGTTCGGCATGTCCTTCACCCAGCCCGGCGCATTGACGATGCTGGGTGCGTCCGGTCCGACCAGCCAGAACGACTGATAACCCCAGCCCAGCAGCGGCCGGTGAGCGATCTCGGATTTGACGAATTCCCAGATGACGGAGCGGCCGGTGAAGGTCGGGTCGCCGTACAGGATGTTCGACAACCGATAGACGGTCACGCCAGTGACGCTAGAGAGAATGAACCAGCCGACGGGAATCGACAGCAGGATGATGGCCGGAGACAGCCGCGTGTATCTCCTGATGAGCAAGGCGATGCCCGCCAGCGCCGGCGCCAGAAGCGTAAGTCCCATCGAAGTCTTGGAGTTGCTGAGGACGAGCAACGCTACGGAGATGATGGCGATCACGATGCCGAATGCGCGCCGTCGGCCCGGGTGGAACGCCTCGTAGATCGAAAGCAGCAGAGCGACCACAGCAAATTCACCCAGATAGTTCTTGCCGGAAAAATAACCGGGATAACCCCAGGTGGCGAATTTGACGTCGATCGGAGGCCTGCCGAACACGAAGATGAGATTGAGAACCGCGGCGAGAGCGAAGCAGAGAAAGAGGCCGCGGATCAGATCGGCATTTCGTGCCGCCAGCATCGCAGGCACCACAATGGAGATGACGATCATCGCCTGTTGTGCAAACCGGATGAAGGAGGTTTCCGGCTTGAAGGCCCACAGGACGCTCGTTCCGGCAAATGCGAGATAGGCAAGCAGACAGACGATGAGGGGAGGAAAGCTGAGGCGCGAATAATATTGCACGGCCCATATCATCGAGATCAATGCCAGCGCCGGCCAGAAGATCTTGCTCTCGGGGCGGGCCTCGAGCAGACAGACCGCATCGGTGGGCGAGCACGAAGCGATGATGAGCGGGAACACGATCGTCGCGTAGACGCATGCCAGAATCGGAACCAGCGCAAAGCCGTCGATCGTCCGGGTGGACGATCGCGCTGCATCCGTTCCGGGCGAGTGCATCGCAGCTCTGGGCATCAAGGCTCTGGACATTGCGCCATTCTAGCAGGCGCGGCTTCTGAAGGGCGTTTCTACGGGGGAATAGTTAATGTCGGATGTGGTATGCTGTTCATTTAACCCTAATTTCAGCCACGCGAATTCCGCCTGCGGAATTGCTCGACACCGCGCCGTTCCGGGGCACAGGTAGCAGGACTAGATGCACTCGACGAAGTGGCGACGTGCGCCCGTGCCAATGACCTGAAATATGTTCGTACATGCGTTTGTGACCCCTTCAGCAAAGGCTGGACCGAAGTCCGTCCCGGAGAGTTCTTCGGGCGCCGGTGCGCTGGTCGATTTGCGGGGGCACCTTCCCGTGCTGGACGGAGTGCGTGGCCTCGCCATTTCGATGGTCCTGTTGCTTCACTTCGTCGGAAACATGCAGCCGACCAACGCGGTCGAACGCGCCATCGTCGCCGTCACCAACTACGGATCCTACGGCGTCGAGCTGTTCTTCATCCTTTCCGGCTTTCTCATCACCGGGATACTTTACGACGCCCGCAACGAGCGGAACTATTTCCGGAACTTCTACATGCGTCGCGTGCTGCGCATCTTTCCGCTGTACTATGGCGTTCTGGCGCTGGTCTTTGTCGTCGCTCCGTTGATCCCGATCCTGCGCGGGCCGTCTCTCGACTATCTTCTGGACCGGCAATGGTGGGCGTGGCTGTACGGCGTCAATGTCTACATCGCCATTCAGGGCGATTGGTCGTTCTCCTATCTGGAACACCTCTGGTCGCTCTGCATCGAGGAGCACTTCTACCTGTTCTGGCCGGTGGCGGTGTATCTGATGGCAGGCCGCCCGCGGCTGTTGATCGTCGTCAGCCTGTCGGTGGCGCTGGCTGCCATGGCCGCGCGCCTGACTGGCTCGATGATGGGCCTGAGCTGGTGGACCACCTATGTCCTGACGCCGTTCCGTCTCGACGGCCTCGCTCTCGGCGCCTTTCTTGCTGTGGCGGCGCGGCAGCCCGGAGGCCTCGACCGGCTGTTGCGTGCGCTGCCCTGGGTGGCAGCGATCGCCGCCGCGCTGCTGGTTGTCACATTCGCCTGGACGCGTCTTGTGTCGCGTGGGGACATGGAACTGGTGTTGCCGGTCCGAGCATCGGTGATTCAGGTGTTGCTTGGCTGCCTGTTGCTTTGGGTGCTGGTGGCGCCGCGGGAATCATCGATCTCGCAAATCTTCAGCAACCGCTGGCTGATGTTCCTGGGCACCTACAGCTACGGCCTCTACGTCTATCACCATTTCATTTCGTACTACTTCACCGTCAATCAGACGGAGTTCGA
Source organism: Bradyrhizobium sp. (assembly GCA_026125985.1). GTDB lineage: Bacteria > Pseudomonadota > Alphaproteobacteria > Rhizobiales > Xanthobacteraceae > Bradyrhizobium. The sequence goes on along the minus strand of JAHCKB010000027.1, from coordinate 14,244 downwards.
GCTGGCTCGCTGGGTCGGCTCGCATGGCGCCGCGGTTGCGCTGCAGGCCACAGTGGGGATCGCTATCTCGCTGGCCATTGCCTATGTGAGCTACGAATTTTTCGAGAAGCGCTTCTTGCGGCTGAAGCGGTTCTATGCTGCCAGGGGGACTTCGTCCTAGGCTTTTGCCTGCAGGACCTGTCGGAAGAAATCTTCCAGCGCCCGCGCCGCACTGCCCCACGCATAGCGTGCCTCCGACAATTGCCGTGCCGAGTTGCCGATTTGCGCGGCGAAGCCGGGTTCGGCCAGCAGCCGGCTCACGGCGTCGGCAAAGGCTGACGGTTCGTCGGCGATCAGGATGTCACGCCCGGGGATCGCTTCGATTCCCTCGGCGCCGAGAGAAGTGGACACGATAGCCTTGCTCATGGCCATGGCCTCGACGATCTTGAGGCGCGTGCCGCCGCCGATCCGCAACGGCACCACCACGGCAGCCGCTTCGGCCAGATGTGGTCTCAGATCCGGCACGAAACCGGTGAACTCGATCCGTGGTCCGGCCAATGTGAGAAGCTGGGCGGGCGGCGAGCCTCCGATGATCTTGCATCGGGCCTGCGGGCTGGTCTCGGCGATGCGCGGCCAGATGTCCTGAATGAAGTAGGTCGCGCCGTCGATATTCGGCATATACGACATCAGCCCGAAGAACACGACGGTCCGGTCATCAGGCTGCCGGTCGTCGGGCCGTGGCTTGTAGAAGTCGACGTCGGCCGCGTTGGGAATGACGGCGGTGCGGGCGCTCGGAACTTCTTCGAGCAGCCGCTGCTGGTCTGCGACGGAGCAGAGATAGACCCCGTCGGCATCGCGATAGGTCCCGAGCTCTTCCCGTCGCAGCTTGCGCCAGTTGACCTCGGCGTAGAGGCGGCGGGCGAGGCTGCCGACGCGGGAATACTGCCTTGCGAGATCGTAGTCGATGTTATGGGAGTCCACGACCAGTGCCGGCAACCTTTCACCGGGCGGCGCCTGTCGCAGGTCGCAATGGCCGAGGAACGTGAATTCAAGGTTGACGATGTCGAAACGGCTGGTGCGCAGTATTCTGTCGATGGCCTGCTGCATCTCCGGGATGATGACGCGCAGTCGCTCGAAGCTACGGGTCGAGGCGAGTGAGCGAAGCTGCAGCAGTCGCTTGGCAAGGCCGTCGCGGCCGTAAGGGTTGCGGATCAGCACGACCTCGCGGCAGTAGGCCTGCATCGCGCGGCGGCATTCGTCGATGTCGAATTCGTCGTCGACCAGCATCACAGCGGTCAGGTCGTGACGCTGCGCCAGCTTGGTCATCAGGCCGTTGATCCGTGCCTGCGCGCCGAAGCGCGGCGGGCTGGCCGGCATCTGCGAAACGTACAGGATGTTGAGACGGTCTGCGTTCATCGATCTGGACCTGCCTGCTGACGGAGGGAGCAGGCTGTGTTCATGGCAGCATCCATTTAACTGACGGTGCATGCGCGATGCGCAGCGATCGGGATTAATGTTAACGAACGCACTGCATGCGCGGCCTGTGACGCGCTCCTGAAAATCGTGAGATAGTAGGCCTTCCTTGAAATACACGGGCACATGTGCGGCATAGCTGGGATCATCGGAAGGATTGACGAGACCAACCGGGTGGCGTTGGAGCGGATGAACGATGCCATGGTTCACCGCGGCCCCGACGCCAACGGCATCTGGTGCTCCGCGCCGGATTCTCGCGGCTGGGGTGCGCTGCTGGCGCATCGCCGGCTCGCGATTCTCGACCTGTCGCCGGCCGGTGTCCAACCCATGATCGATCCGGTCACCGGACACGTCATCACCTTCAATGGCGAGATTTACAACTACCTCGACCTGCGGCGGCGTCTGGAAGGCGAGGGGCAGCAATTCCAGTCGAGCGGCGATACAGCCGTGATGTTGCGTGCGCTCGGTCTGCACGGGCCTGGTGCGGTTAGCTGGCTTCGCGGCATGTTTGCCTTTGCATGTTGGGATCAGAAGCAGCGTCGCCTGTTGCTGGCGAGAGATCATCTCGGCATCAAGCCGCTCTACGTTGCGCGCTCGTCCGATCCTGAGAGCGGCTGGTCGGTGGCTTTCGCCTCGGAACTCCGTGCATTGCTGGCTTCGGGCCTCTTGGGCAAACCGCAACTGGATCCTCAGGCCGCGGCCAGCTGCGCCTGGAACGGCTTCGTCGTTGGCCCGACGACGGCCGTCAGGGGCGTCGAATTGCTGTGGCCGGGGCAGCTCATCGAATTCGACGGTGCCGGCAAGGAAATTCGAAACGAGGATTTCTGGCGTATCCCGGCCGCCGCACCCGCTCCCGTCATGAACGAGAATGAGCTCTCGGCCATTCTAGAGGAAGGGTTGCGGCTTCATCTCGCCAGCGACGTGCCGCTGGCGGTCTTCCTGTCGGGCGGGGTGGATTCCTCTGCGATGGCCAATCTGGCCCAGCGCGCGGCGCGAAGCCCGATCCATACCTTCACGCTTGCCTTCGAAGAGCAGGAGCTCAACGAGGGACCGATCGCGCGGCAGATTTCGGCTGCGATCGGCACCGAGCATCACGAGGTGGTGCTGACGGAGGGACAATTCGTCGCCAATCTGGATGCCGCGCTCGACAGCCTCGATCAGCCGACATTCGATGGGCTGAACGCCTATTTCATGTCGCGCGCGATTCGTGATGCGGGGTTCACGGTGGCGATCTCGGGAACCGGCGGCGACGAGCTGTTCGGTGGTTATCCGACCTTTCGGGACCTGCCGGTGCTGCAGCGCTGGCTCGGCCGCGCCGGTTTCGTGCCGCGCGGGCTGCAGGTCGCGGCTGCGCGACTGGCGACGTGGCCGCTGGGGCGCTCGGGCCAGTCGGTGCCGCCGCAGACGCGCTGGGCCAAGCTGCCGGACATGGTGAGCCGCGGCGACGATCTCGTGGCGCTGTATCAATTGGCCAGCGCGCTGTTTCTGCCTGACTGGCAGCAGGAACTGCTGGCGCCCGGATACGCGGACGTGCTCGCCGATGGCTTGCCCGCCGCCATGCGCCAACGCCTTGCCACGGAGACAAGCGGCCGCACGCCACTGTCCGCCATCAGCGTGCTGGAGCAGCGGCTATTCCTCGGCGAGCGCCTGCTGCGCGACAACGACGTGGCCAGCATGGCGGCCTCGCTGGAGCAGCGCGTACCACTGGTCGACCATGTTCTGTTCGAAGCTCTCGATCGCCTGCCTGACGAGACGCGCTATCAGCCGCTTGGCCGCAAGGCCCTCTTGCGGCGCATCGGTCTGCGGGGCCTCGATCCGGAACTGTTCGATCGTCCAAAGAGCGGCTTCGTGCTGCCGTTCGACCGCTGGATTCGACAGGGGCTGAGAGGCGTCATGGATCAGACCATGCGTGACCCGCAGGCGATCGCGCCTTGCGGCCTCGATCCGGCAGCCGTCGTGCGTCTTTGGCAGACCTTCCTTGACGGCGGAAGCGGCTTCTACTGGTCGCGGGTGTGGTCGGTCTACGTTTTCATCCGCTGGTGTCACCGAAACCGGGTGTTTCGCTGACGCGCAGATGCCCGGCTGCAAGTCAGCCGGCGATCCTGACCAGCTCCTTCAATTCCGGCTGCAGTGCCGGCGAGGTGGGAGCGGTGACCGCATCCATCGAGAAGAAGCTTCGGATCCGCTGCACAATACGTTCGGCGGCGTAGCCATCGCCGTAGGGATTCTTCGCCGTCGCCATCGATCGATAGGCGGCTTCATCGCTGAGCAGCCGAGTTGCATGCTCCACGATAGCCGATGCATCCGGTCCGGTCAGAAGCGCGGTGCCTGCAGCGACGCCCTCGGGGCGTTCGGTAGTGTCGCGCATCACGAGAACCGGCTTGCCGAGCGACGGAGCTTCCTCCTGGACGCCGCCCGAGTCGGTCAGCACCAGCCGGCAACGCGTCATCAGGGCAACAAAGTTGCGATAGTTCTGCGGCGGGATCAGCCGGACGTTCGACAGCCCGCCGAGCAGCCGGTTGACGTGCGTCAGGACGTTCGGGTTGAGATGGACCGGATAGACGAAGCGGTGATCGGGGAAGCGTTCTGCCAGCGTCGCAATCGCGCGGCAGATCTGTTCAATGCCTTCACCGAAATTTTCACGGCGATGGCCGGTGATCAGGACAGTGGGCCATCGTGTCCAATCAGCGCCCAGTAGCTGGCCGAGTTCCGCTTCGATCCCGTTGCGGAGAGTGGAGTCGGTCGCCTGACGCGCGACTTCGATACGCAAGGCGTCGATCACGGTATTTCCGGTGACCGAAATAGTTTCCTCGGCGACGTTCTCGCGGAGCAACGCCGAGCGTGCTGCCTCTGTCGGCGCGAAATGAAGCGCGACCAGCGGAGTCGCCAGCTTGCGGTTGGCTTCCTCGGGAAACGGCGACCAGATGTTGCCGGTGCGCAGGCCCGCTTCGACATGGCCGATCGGGATGCGGCGATAGAAGCAGGCGAGCGAGGCGGCGAGTACGGTGGTCGTGTCGCCCTGCACCAGCGCCATGTCGGGCTTGGCCGTTTCCAGCCAACCATCGATGCCGTCGATGAGTCTCGCCGTCAAACCCGCAAGGGTCTGGTTCGGTCGCATTACGTCGAGATCGGCATCGACCTTGAAGCCGAATGTGTCGGCGACCTGACGGAACATTTCCTTGTGCTGACCGGTCGCCACCACGGTGCAGCGAAAGTCGCTTGCGTCGCGCAATGCGGCGACGACGGGAGCCAGCTTCACCGCCTCGGGCCGCGTGCCCATGAAAACCAGGATATTGCGCTGCTCGGTCATGCGGTCTCCCCGCGTTACTTCAGGCTCGGTCTGGCCGGCGGTCGGCCCAGACGTCGCGCGATGACTTCAAGGCCGGCGAGCCAGCCGAATTCGCTGTTGTTGGTGAGGTAGCGCTTCCACAGCTTGCGCGGTTCCATCATCAACCGCCAGAACCACTCCATGCCGGCCATCTGCACCCAGTAGGGCGCGCGCTTGATGAATCCCGCCAGCACATCGAAGCTGCCGCCCACGCCGACAATCACGGGCACTCCGAGTTGCTCCCGATGCTGTTCGACCCACGTCTCCTTGAACGGAGTGGGCATGCCGACGAACAGCATGTGAGCCTTGCTTGCGCGGATTTCCTCGATGATGCGCTTGTGGTCGTTCGGTCCGAAATAGCCGTCGTGGAAGCCGGCGATCTCGATGCCCGGATATTGCGCAAGACTGCACCGCACGAGCGTCGAAATCACCTCGTGCCTGGCGCCGAGGAAGTATACCCGTAGCCGGTGCTTGCCCGCCGCAGCCAGCAGATGCGCCATCAGGTCGACGCCAGCGACGCGCTCGGGCACTGGCTGGCCGGAAGCCCGCAGGGCCCAGACCACAGACATGCCGTCGGCGAGAATGAGACGGCCGGCCCGGCAGGCCGACGCCAGCTCCGGGTCATGTCGCATCATGCACAGATGAGAGGAGTTCGCGGTGATGACGGTGTTGGAGCCAGGCTGCTTGCACAGTTCAAGACAACGCGTCACCGCCTCATCGATGGTGACGGCGTCGAACTGGAGGCCGAGCAATTCGGCCCGCCGCTTGCTTCTTGTGGAATCGCTATCTTGCCCCGGGTGGCGCTCATGCCAGAGATGCGCCTGCTGATCCTCGAAGCGCGCGGTGGCGGCTTGCTTGCCCTGGCGCAGGCAGGCGTGCTGATAGGTACGCAGGAAGCGCCTGAATTCCGGATCGTCGTAGCGGGGCAGGCCCTTGAGCCAGCTTCGCAAGTAGCCCCACAACATTGCGACGCTGCCGATCAGCGCCGGATGCGCCGTCAGGCGCGACGCGGCAACGGCCAGATAATAGATCGGCGAGGTGCCCATGAAGTACTGACCGAACCCGGCGCGAAGCCGGCCGGTCCAGATGCCGTTGTGGCTGGCGCCCTGCGGGCGAAGGTGAACGAAACGGATGGACTCGAGGTCGACACTCTCCGCGATCCAGCCCAGCATGCGGGCCCTGTGGCAGTCGATGCCATCCCACATCACCTGGCGAACGAAGCCTCCGATTTCCTTGAAGCAGGCGACCCGGTAGAACTTGGTCATGCCCACGGACATTTCGTCGCCGCAGATCTCCGGCACCAGCGCGCCGGTCTTCGGATGTACGAACCAGGGCTTGCCGGAGGTGGTTCCGATCCGCGGATTGCTTTCCATCCGCTCGATCAGGATCTCGAAATAGCGGGCCGGCAGGTCGAGATCCATGTCCAGCTTGCACAGGTAATCGAACTCTTCGAGGCGAATCTCGTTCAGGCCTGCATAGAAGGCTTCGATGACGCCGGGGCCGACCTGACGGCCGCCGCGATCATCGCGTCTGATGACGCGCAGGTACGGCAGTCTTCGGGAATACTCCGCGAGGATCGCCGCGGTCTCATCCGTCGATCCATCATCCACCACCACCCACAGCGCAGGCGGAATCGATTGCAGCGCGACGCTGTCGAGCGTGCGGCGGAGGTACTGCGCTTCGTCCCGACAGGGTGACACGAGCAGATAGCGCCGCGATTTTCCCACGACGGCCAGGTCTCTGACTGCGTTCGGCGCAGGTTGGCTCAGTCCAAAATTGGAATCATGTTTCATAAATGAACATCGCTCGCACGGCATGTGCGTCAGTTTCGGCTTGCTGTCCCCTTCTGGGTCACGGTGATCCGGTTCTCCGGCGTGATGAGACCTCTTGAGCAGGTATCATGCCGGGCATGCCGCATCGGGCGGCTTCGCGAGTTAATGTTAAGCGGAGCTTCCACTGTGGAGGCATACGCCGCGATGTCATGGTGGAGTCCAATCGGTCGGGATACGGCCGGCTCGTTGTGTGCCCGGGAGACCGCCATTTGAGCGCGACAGTTGTGCTGCGTCCGTTCGTCATTCATGGCGTCGCCGCAGTGATTGCCGGGATCGCAGCGCTGTGCGGTCCTGACCACTGTGCTGCGGCCGAGAAGGATGTCGTAGCGCCCGCACCGGCAATTGATACGGTCGACTTCCTGCCGAGGGAGCGTTCGACCAAATGGCAGCCCGGCATGATGGCGGCCGGCGGCGTTCCCATTCGCACGACGATTTGTGCTGCGTTGACCCCGAGCGGCGGAACCACGGACGATGCGGCAAGGATCCAGGCCGCGATCAATACTTGTCCGGTAGGCCAGGTCGTGCAGCTTTCGGCGGGCACCTTCCTCATCAACGATGGCCAATACCTGCGGCTGGACAAGGCAATCACGCTGCGCGGCGCCGGGCCGGGTCGAACCATTCTCGCCAAAACCGATGGCGCCAAGCCGTTTCATTCTTCTCCCGGCGCCAAACCTTCGCCGCTTGTCGTTGTCGGCGCTGCACTGTTTTCATCGACAGGTGACAGCACCAGCGCAGCCGGCTCCGTGGAGCTGACCTCGGATGCGGTGAAAGGCGAATACTCGATCAAGGTGGCCGATGCCGCAGGCTTTTCGCCAGGCCAGATCGTCCTGCTCGATGAAGCCTCGGGAGCCGCGTGGCAGAAGGATCCGCAAGGGCGCGGAAAGATCTGGGCTTCCGCCGACTGGCGTGTCGTGTGGCAGAAGCACGATCCCGCCGTTCAGTTTGTCGACGACTTTGCGCCGGAGGCGCTTCCGACCACGCCCGGCAGCGCTGGCGCCTGGTTTTCGAGGCTAGACAGGCCGACAGCGGAGATCAAGGAGATCGCATCCATTTCCGGCTCCACCGTCACGTTCACGACGCCGATCCACATCACTTACCGCGCCGGTCGCGATGCGCAGCTTTCCAGATACACCCAACCGCATGTCAAGAATGCCGGCGTTGAGGACCTGACGCTGACTGGCGGCGACGTCGGCAATCTCCGTTTCAACTGGGCGGCAAGCTCATGGGCGAAGAACGTGGAGAGCACGGCGTGGCTTGATGAAGGGTTTGCAATTCACGCCTCGTTCCGCGTCGAGCTGCGTGAATTCTATGTGCACGATGGCGTCTGGGCGCAGCCCGGCGGCGGCGGATACGCCATCAGCCTGTCGGCCGGATCGTCCGAAATCCTCATCGAGAACGGCATTGCGGTTCGCGCCAACAAGCTGATCGCGGTGCGGTCCGCAGGTGCGGGGTCCGTGATCGGCTACAACTACATGGACATGAGTTACATCAACAACCAGGGTTACTGGATCGAAACCGGGTTGAACGCGAGCCACATGGTGGGACCGCACCATGTTCTCTTCGAGGGCAATTACGGCCACAACGCCGACAGCGACAATACCCACGGCAACAGTATCTACCTCACCTTCTTCCGCAATCATATGCGGGGCATTCGGGCTACGTTCGACAATCAGGCGGGAGGGCGGATCGACGACGCGGCGCAGTCCCGCAACGGACCGAAGCGCTGCGCTGGCCTGATGGCCTATTCCTACTGGAGCTCCTTTGCCGGAAATGTGCTCGGCGCTGCCGGACAGATGGACGGCTGGGTGTATGAGGGGAGCTTCGCTGGCGGCAAGCCGGCGATCTGGATGCTCGGATGGGATGCGGTCGCGCCCTATCCGGTGGACGCCAGAGTGGATGCAACCACGCTCCGGCATGGCAATTTCGACTTTCTCACCAACACGGTGAAATGGGATTCGGCGATCGCGAGCCGCAAGCTGCCTGATTCCCTTTATCTGAAGGGCAAGCCGTCATTCTTCGACGATGGGCATGGCTATGCATGGCCTTGGGTCGATCCGACCGGCGCCACCAAGCTTCACGTGCTTCCCGCCAAGGCGCGCTACGACGCTGGAACTCCGTTTGCCCAGCCGTGAGTTCCCGAACTGTTGGGCGCGAATCCCGATTTCGGATCCATGGATTCGTTATCGTTAATGTTGAAGTGGCGGATTTGTCGGTGCTCGCCACATCTTCAGCGCCGGGATCAGGTTAACTACGGTTGCATCGAAGGCGTGAATCGCCGGTCGAACATCCTGTACAGTGCCGTCCAAGAATGAAGCTAAACCAACAGGGTGTACGAACAATGCGCGTTTTGCTGACAGGACATCTCGGCTACATCGGATCGGTCATGACGCCGATGTTGCTCAAGGCAGGGCACGACGTTGTCGGCCTCGACAGCAATCTCTACGAACGGTGTACTTTCGCGGAAGGCGGCGTCATCAGCAATATCCCGACCGTACTGAAGGATACGCGCGACATCGAACTCTCCGATCTCAGGGGTTTCGATGCCGTCATTCATCTGGCGGCTCTCTCCAACGATCCGCTTGGCAATCTCCGCGCCGGCCTGACCGACGATATCAATCATCGCGCCAGCGTGCGTATGGCCGAACTCGCCAAGAAGGCCGGCGTTCGCCGTTTCCTTTTTGCGTCGTCCTGCAGCAACTACGGCAAGGCGGGCGAAGACATGCTCGACGAAACCGGGGCGCTCAATCCGGTCACGGCCTATGGCGAGTCGAAGGTCAATTCCGAAAGGGGCCTCGCGCGGCTTGCCGGCGACGGTTTCTGCCCGGTCTATCTCCGCCCGGCGACCGCCTATGGCGTTTCGCCGAGATTGCGGTTCGACATCGTCCTCAACAATCTGGTGGCCTGGGCGGTGACGACCGGGAAGATTCATCTGAAATCCGACGGGTCGCCGTGGCGTCCTATCGTTCATATCGAAGACATTTCCCGTGCGTTCATCGCTGCACTGGAGGCTCCGGTCGATGCGGTGTTCGACCAGGCTTTCAACGTGGGCCAGACGGCTCACAACTACCAGATCAAGGATCTCGCCAGGATCGTTGCCGGTGTCGTGCCCGGCTGCGTGGTCGAACTCGCTGACGGCGCGGGTCCGGATACGCGTTCCTATCGCGTCAGCTTCGAGAAGATCCGCCAGCGGTTGCCGGCGTTCAAACCCCAATGGGATGCTCAGAAGGGCGCCGAGCAGTTGTACAAGGCTTACCGCGCGTCCGGCGTCACGTTGGAGGAGTTCGAAGGCCCGCGCTATCAGCGTATCGGACACATCAACAAGCTCCTGGCGGAGGGAATCCTGGACAAGGATCTCCGCCACCGGGTGCTTGCCGAGGCATAGGCGCGGCTCCAGAACCACGACAAGACAAGAAAAAGGGCCGCCGGATTTCGGCGGCCCTTTCTCGTTTGGATTGGGTTGTCCTCGGACTGCGGCAAATCAGGCTGGTACGCTGATCATTTCCTCGAGCCAGCGCTCCGCTCGGAAGTGCCTGTACTGTTCAGCGCGGAGCCGATCGGCCAGGCGGCCCGTCGGCAGCTCGACGTCGCTGTAGGTCAGGACCGCATCCTTCTTCACATCGCGCTTGAGCTTGCAGCCTTCGACCATACCCTCGGGAAGGTACTGTCCCGAGCTCATCTCGTCCACGTTGGCGGCCTCGCCGTAGGTCATGTACATGCCGTAGCCGTCGAGCACCTCGCCGGCCTTAAGATCGCGCTTGGCGACGGCGCAAACCTCGACCACCGGGCCTGCGATCGGCGGCGCCAGCGAGTCGCGGAACAGGGCGACGCGGGCAATCGCGCTCGGCACCTCGAAGTGCACGAGGTGGTAGGGCACGAAGAACGAATAGAGCGGCCCTTCGCCCATCTTGTAGAGATTGAGATAATGCTGCTGCTTGGGGTCGGGATGCTCGGCGAGCACGTAGACCTTGGTCAACGGCGTGCCCACGACATAGTCGACGATCCCGCCGAGCTCACGCAGCTCGTCGATGTCGTAGAGCTTGCCGATCTGCATGACGTCGCCGCGATACTCGAGCCCGCGCGACATGCCGCGCGACCTCACCTTGAAGCCGGTGGCGTTGGCGACGATCGTCTGCTCGCAACTGATCTTGGTGCCGTCGGCGAAGCTCGTCACCATCGCCGGGTTCTGCTGCCAGCGCTCCGCGAAGCTCTTTTGGGTCGTCGGGTTGCGATAGGGGTCCTGCAGACCCTTGACGTTGCCGATCACCCGCGGAATGAGCCCGAGACCTTTGACCCAGCGATAAAGGTTCATCTGGACGCCCGGTTCGTCACCGTCGCATGCCGACATGATGACGCCGTACTTCTTGGCGTAAACCTGAAGGATCGGGCCGATCGTTGCGTCGATTTCGGCGTTCATCAGCACGACGTCCTTGCCGTGCTTGAAGGCCTCCAGCACGACATGGGCGCCGAATTCGACCGACCCGGTCGCCTCAACCACGACATCGACGAGTTCGGAGCGGGCCAGCAGCATGGCATCCTCGGTCGCAACCGGGCGGTTCGCGAGGATGGCCTCGTCGAGCTGCCGCTGCGTTTCAGCCATGACCACGTTTTCGACGCCGGAATAGCGAAGCACATCGGCCGCCCGCCCGGCATTGCGATTGGAGACGGCGACGACGCGCATTCCCGGCGTGCTGTGCAGGATCTGGTTGGTGAGACCTTGCGACATGAATCCGGCGCCGACGATTGCGACCCGGATGGGGTTACCCTGATTGGCGCGCGCCTTGAGAGCAGTATCGACGAGTATCATGGCGAATTTCCTTCCGATCCGAACAGCCGGCGAGCGCCGCGTGAGACCTGCCTTGCGTCAAGCAAATTCGCTGACGGCTACGGTCATTTTCCGTTTCAGTTCGGGCTCGATCCGGTCGAGCGGGGCGAACTTTTCGTCTTTCTCGGAAATGATGGAAACGGGCAGCGGCCAGCTCAGTTTGAGGCGCGGGTCATTGTACATCAGGCCGCCTTCCGCCTCGGGCGTGTAGAATTCCCCGACCTGGTAGCTGGTATCCGTTTTGTCGCGGAGGACCTGGTAACCATGAGCAAAACGCTCGGGTACGTAGAGTGCACGCTGGTTGTCCTCGTTCAATTCGACCGCCACATGCTGCAGATAGGTGGAGCTTTCGGGACGAAGATCGACGATGATGTCGAGGATCGCGCCGCGGGTGCAGCGGACAAGCTTGGTCTCGGCCGCCGGCGGATATTGGAAGTGCATGCCGCGTAGCGTGCCCTTCTTGATGTTGGATGCGAGGTTGGCCTGGGCAATGGTCGGCTTCAAACCATGCGCCTTGAACTCGTTCTGACAGAACGCGCGGGCGAAGAACCCGCGGGAGTCTTCGCGGCGTTCGATATCGATGATGAAAGCGCCCTTGAGCTTGGTCTCGGTGAAAATCATGACAACCTGCCACACGAAAATGTTATCGAAAGCGACCGCGCGCCTAGTTACTCGGCCGCCAGCCTGCATGCTGCGATCGGCCTTGGTATAGTCGTCAGGCACGCCTCGTGACAACGAATGGCTCTCGACATGCTTAAGGCAGCGATGCGTGCGCCAAGCCGCGCCATTGCCGTGGGATTTATTCAAAAGCATTCGTAAATATTTACCGTATATCCGAACTGATTTGACCGCAGTACGTCGTAACCATGGACGTTTGCTGGCTTCGATGCGATCTATTGTCTTAATGCTGGCCAGAAAGAGCCGGCTGTTTGACAGGCGGCGGGGCTGTTTAGCGCAGCTAACATCTAGCCAAACGAGTGGTACGCAAATGAAGGTCGTTCTGTTCTGCGGCGGGCTTGGAACCCGCATCAGGGAATATTCGGAGAGCATTCCGAAGCCGATGGTGCCGGTCGGGCATCAGCCGATCCTTTGCCACGTCATGCAGTACTACAGTCAGTACGGTCATGACGATTTCATCCTCTGTCTCGGCTACAAGGCCAACGTCATCAAGGACTACTTTCTGAACTACAGGCAGACCGCAAACAGCGACTGCGTGGTCTCCGAGTTCGGCAAGAAGGTCGAGATCCTCGGCGATCGTCCGCCGGACTGGCGCGTCTCCCTGGTGGATACCGGCACCTGGCGCAACATCGGAGAGCGGCTGCTTGCAGTCAAACACCTCGTCGAGGACGAGGAGATCTTTCTCGCCAACTACAGCGACGGGCTGACCGATGCGCCGCTGCCGGAGATGATCGAGCGTTTCAAGGAGAGCGGCAAGATCGCCTGCTTCATCGCGATTCATCCTCCGATCAGTTTTCATCTTGCCCAGTTCGACGCGGACGGATCGGTTGAGCGGATTCGCTCAAGCCAGGAATCCGACATCTGGATCAACGGCGGGTTCTTCATCTTCCGGAAGGAGATCTTCGATTTCATCAAGGAAGGTGAGGAACTGATACATGAGCCGTTCAGTCGTCTGATCGAGGGCGGCCACCTGATGGCCTACAAGTACGAAGGCTTCTGGCGGGCCATGGACACGCTGCGTGACCGGCAGATACTGGAAGACATGGTCGAGCGTGGCGAGACGCCGTGGCGCGTGCATTCGCTGGTTCCCAAGGCTGCGTGATGAAGGCGATGCAGCTTGCCAGGCCGGGCGACCGGTTGTCGGTGCTCTGTCTGGGAGCGCATTCGGACGACATCGAGATCGGCGCCGGCGCGATGCTGCTCGGCCTGATCGAGCGCGGCGTGCACCTCGACGTGCGCTGGTGCGTGCTCAGCGGCGGGAGCGTTCGTGACGACGAGGCAAGGAAATCGGCCGCGGATTTTCTGGCCGGTGCAGCCAGCGCCGAAATCGAGATCAAGTCGTTTCGCGACGGTTTCTTTCCTCAGCAGGGCGAGGCGATCAAGCAGTGGTTCGAGGAGCTGAAGGCGCGGATAAATCCCGACCTGATCCTGACGCATCGGCGGGATGACGCGCATCAGGATCATCGCCAGGTCTGCGGATTAACGTGGAACACGTTTCGCGATCACCAGATCTTGGAGTATGAAATTCCGAAATGGGACGGTGATATCGGCCAGCCGAATGTCTACGTGCCGGTATCGTCCGCCGTCCTCGAACGCAAGATCGAACTTTTGATGAAGCATTTCGGCAGCCAGCGCTCCAAGCAGTGGTTTGACGATGAGACTTTTCGGGGCCTGGCCCGAATCCGGGGCATGGAGTGCCGTGCGCCCGAGCGTTACGCCGAGGCCTTCTTCGGACGCAAGGTGGCGCTGATATGACCTCGCTTGATATTTCCCAGAAAGCGTTGCCGGCCGAGATCGACGAGAATTTCGTCGGAACGCGGTCGGCGGCGGACGACCAGCACGCGCTCGGGCTTTGCGCCGGCGAGTGGGTGCAGGTGCGCTCGCGCGAGGAGATCCTTGCAACCCTCGACGCCAATGGACGGCTCGAGGAACTGCCGTTCATGCCGGAGATGCTGAAGTATTGTGGCGCCCGCATGATGGTCGGCAAGCGGGCCCACAAAACCTGCGATCCCGCCATCGGGATCGGTGGTCGCAAGATGTCGAATACCGTTCATCTCTCCAACATCCGTTGCGACGGCAGTGCCCATGACGGATGCCAGGCCGCGTGCCTGATCTTCTGGAAGGAAGCCTGG
>JAHCKB010000269.1 GCA_026125985.1 Bradyrhizobium sp. | reverse complement strand
GCCATGCTGCTGCCGATTACCTTCGGCCTGCCGCCGGTCGGCGCGCTGATCATGCTCGCCGGCATTTATTACGGCGCCCAGTATGGCGGCTCCACCACCTCCATCCTGGTCAACATTCCCGGTGAAGCGACATCGGTGGTTACGACGCTCGACGGTCACCAGATGGCCAAGCAGGGGCGTGCCGGCCCTGCACTTGCCATCGCCGCGATCGGATCGTTCTTCGCCGGTTGCGTCGCGACCGTGCTGATCGCCGTGCTCGGCGCGCCGCTGACCAAGCTCGCGCTGGCATTCGGGCCGGCCGAGTATTTTTCGCTGATGGTGCTCGGCCTGATCTTTGCCGTGGTGCTGGCGAAAGGATCGGTTCTGAAGGCAATTGCGATGATTGCGTTTGGAATTCTGCTGTCGATGGTTGGATCGGACATCGAAACCGGCGCCTCGCGCATGGCCTTCAATATTCCGGAGCTTGCCGACGGTCTCGGCTTTGCCACCGTCGCGATGGGTGTGTTCGGTTTTGCGGAGATCATCCGCAATCTCGATTCCGGCGCCGAGCTGAATCGCGATCTCGTGCAGCAGAAGATTACTGGCCTGATGCCGACGCGAAAGGACCTGATCGATGCCGCGCCGGCAATCGGTCGCGGCACGGTGCTCGGTTCGATCCTCGGCATCCTGCCGGGCGGCGGCGCGGTCATTTCCTCGTTCGCCTCCTACACGCTGGAAAAGAAGATCGCAAAGGACCCGAAGCGTTTTGGCCACGGCGCGATCGAAGGCGTCGCGGGACCCGAGAGCGCCAACAATGCCGCCGCGCAGACCTCGTTCATCCCGCTGCTCACCCTCGGCATCCCGCCGAATGCGGTGATGGCGCTGATGGTCGGCGCCATGACCATCCATGGCATCGTGCCGGGTCCGCAGGTGATGCAGAAGCAGCCTGATCTGGTCTGGGGCATGATTGCCTCGATGTGGATCGGCAATCTGATGCTGATCATCATCAACCTGCCGCTGGTCGGCATCTGGGTGCGTCTGTTGCGCGTACCCTACCGGCTGATGTTCCCGTCGATCGTGGTGTTCTGCGCCATCGGTATCTACTCGGTGAACAACGCACCGGTAGACGTGATCCTTGCCGGCGCCTTCGGCCTGGTCGGCTACTGGCTGATCAAGCATGATTTCGAGCCGGCGCCGATGCTGCTCGGAATGGTGCTGGGGCCGCTGATGGAGGAGAACCTGCGCCGGGCGCTACTGATCTCGCGCGGCGACTGGTCGGTGTTCGTCACCCGCCCGCTGTCGGCTGTGCTGATGGCGGTGGCCGCCGTGCTGCTGCTGCTGGCCGTGCTGCCGACGCTGCGCAAGAAGCGCGACGAAGTGTTCGTGGAGTAGCGGGATCGCCCCCGAGACACGCGCCTTGTGTCCGGATCTGCGCGAATGGAGCCGGTTTGGCTGACCGGAGAGGGGCGAAGCGCCGGTTCCCTCCCTTGCCGTTTGCCGGGGCGGAACAACATTTCCTTGTATAAGGGGTGGGTAAAACCGAGTCGGCCTGTCGGGGAGCTGGCCGACCCGTTAATTTCGCCAGCCTTTGGAAGGGACCCGGCCGCGACGTCATGAACCAGTATCAGGACCTGCTCGAACGCATCCTCGCCGACGGTGTGGAGAAACACGACCGTACCGGCACCGGCACGCTTTCGATCTTCGGCCACCAGATGCGCTTCAATCTGCAGGCTGGCTTTCCGATGCTGACCACCAAGCGCCTGCCGCTGAAGGCGATCGTGCATGAGCTGCTCTGGTTCCTCAAGGGCGACACCAACATCAAGTATCTGAAGGACAATGGCGTCACCATCTGGGACGAATGGGCCGATGAAAACGGCGATCTCGGCCCGGTCTACGGTTCCCAGTGGCGCTCCTGGCCGGCGCCGGACGGCCGCCGGATCGACCAGGTCACCAATGTCGTCGACATGATCAGGCGTAATCCGGATTCGCGCCGGTTGATTGTCAGTGCCTGGAACCCGGCCGACGTCGACAAGATGGCGCTGCCGCCCTGCCACTGCCTGTTTCAGTTCTACGTCGCCAACGGAAAGCTGTCCTGCCAGCTCTACCAGCGCTCCGCTGACGTGTTCCTCGGCGTTCCCTTCAACATCGCCTCCTACGCGCTGCTCACCATGATGGTCGCGCAGGTGACGGGATTGAAGCCGGGCGATTTCGTCCACTCGCTGGGCGATGCGCACCTCTACTCAAATCACCTGGAGCAGGCGAGGCTGCAGCTTACGCGGCCGACCCGGGCGTTGCCGGTCATGAAGATCAATCCGGAGGTGAAGGACATCTTCTCCTTCCGCTACGAGGACTTCACCCTCGAAAACTACGATCCGCATCCGCACATCAAGGCCGAGGTTGCGGTGTGACCGCGACGACGCTGGCGCGACCTGACATCGTCATCATCGTCGCCGTCGCCGAGAACGGCGTGATTGGGCGTGACAACACCATTCCCTGGAAGCTGAAAGCCGATCAGCAGCGCCTCAAGGCGCTGACCATGGGCAAGCCGATCGTAATGGGGCGCAGGACCTTCGATTCGCTGCGGCGTCCGCTGCCCGGACGGACCAATATCGTCATCACCCGCGATCCGACCTATCTGGCGTCGGGCGCGATCGTCACCTCATCGTTCGAGAACGCCTGCGCCATCGCGCTTGGCGATGCACTGCGGCGCTCCGCCGCGGAGATCTTCATGATAGGCGGGGTCGATGTTTACACTCGTTCCCTGCCGATTGCCGACCGGCTGGAGATCACCGAAGTTCACGCCGCCGTCGACGGGGACACGCGCTTTCCTGCGATCGATCCCGCAAAATGGGAGGAGGTCTCGCGCGTCAGGAATCCGGCCGGGCCTGACGACAGCGCCGAGTTTTCCTATGTGACATATCGTCGGCGCGGATCACGTTAACTGCGCTAGCCAATGTTTACATTGACTTTTCCGCCCCCAAGCCTAGCTCATCTGTAGGTCGGCGGCGCGTTGTAAGGGCTTTTGCGCTCCCATATAAAGCCGGCCTGAGTTTTGCGAGGCGGGTGGGCCCATACCGGGCTGGTGCCCTTCGGTAAGAGAGGTTCTGATGCCGTGGAAGAATCAAGGCGGGGGGCCATGGGGCTCGGGTCCGAAAGGGCCGTGGGGCCAGGGTCCGCAATCGGTCGGGCCGCGGCCGCCCGATCTTGAAGATCTGTTGCGGCGTGGCCAGGACAAGATGCAGCAATTGCTGCCGGGCGGCCACCTCGGCAGCATGGGTATCGCCCTGATCCTGATCGGGGCGCTGGCGATCTGGGGGCTCTCCGGCTTCTTCCGGGTGCAGTCCGAAGAACTCGGCGTGGTGCTGCGCTTCGGCAAGCATGTGCGCACCGTGCAGCCGGGTCTCAACTATCACCTGCCTTATCCCATCGAGACCGTGCTGCTGCCGAAGGCGCTGCGCGTCAACACGATCTCCATCGGCATGACCCTGATCGAGGACGCGGCGCGTCGCGGCCGCACCATGCGCGACGTTCCGGAAGAGAGCCTGATGCTCACCGGCGACGAGAACATCGTCGACGTCGACTTCACCGTGCTTTGGCGCATCAAGCCAGACGGCGTCGGCGACTTCCTGTTCAACATCCAGAGCCCGGAAGGCACCGTGAAGGCGGTGGCCGAGAGCGCGATGCGTGAAGTGATCGGCCGCTCCAACATCCAGCCGATTCTGACCGGCGCACGCACCGTCATCGAAACGAGCGTTCAGGAACTGATGCAGAAGGTGCTCGACTCCTACGGCTCCGGCGTTCTGATCACGCAGGTGCAGATGCAGAAGGTCGATCCGCCGGCGCAGGTGATCGAGGCGTTCCGCGACGTCCAGGCGGCGCGCGCCGACCTCGAGCGTCTGCAGAACGAAGCTCGGACCTACGCCAACCGCGTCCTGCCCGACGCTCGCGGCCGCGCCGCGCAGATCCTGCAGACTGCGGAGGGTTACAAGGAACAGGCGGTCGCGGAAGCCAAGGGCCAGAGCGCACGCTTCACCAAGGTCTATGAAGAATACGCCAAGGCAAAGGACGTGACACGGCAACGCATTTATCTGGAGACCATGGAACGGATCCTGGGCCCGTCGCAGAAGCTCATCTTTGACGGCGGCTCGTCCGGATCGAATGTCCTGCCATATCTTCCGTTGAGCGAACTGAGTCCGCCTCGTCCGGCGCAGTCGGCGGGCGGCCAGCAGGGTGGAGGCGCGCGATGAGGTCTCCAGTTGCAGGTATCGTAACGCTGGTCTTGCTGTTTGCGGTCGTAATCGTCGGCTACAGCTCGCTCTTCACCGTGCAGCAGACCGAACAGGCGCTGGTGGTACGGTTCGGTGCGCCCGTCAACGTGGTGTCGCAGCCGGGCCTGAACGTCAAGGCGCCGTTCATCGACACCGTCATCAGCATCGACAAGCGCATTCTCGACCTGGAGAATCCGTCGCAGGAAGTCATCGCTTCCGACCAGAAGCGGCTGGTGGTCGACGCCTTCGCCCGCTACCGGATCAAGGACGCCTTGCGCTTCTATCAGCGTGTCGGCTCGATCCCGGCCGCCAATCTGCAGCTCACTACGCTGCTCAACGCGGCGCTACGCCGCGTGCTCGGCGAGGTCACCTTCATCGCCGTCGTCCGCGACGAGCGCGAGGGGCTGATGGGCAAGATCCGCACCCAGCTCGACCGCGAGGCGGAAGGCTACGGCATCGAGGTGGTCGACGTCCGTATCCGCCGTGCCGACCTGCCGGATGCCAATAGCCAGGCGGTGTACCAGCGCATGCAGACCGAGCGTCAGCGCGAGGCCGCCGAGTTCCGCGCCGAGGGCGGACAGAAAGCGCAGGAGATCCGCTCGAAAGCGGATCGCGAGGCGACCGTGATCGTCGCGGAGGCCAACTCGACCGCGGAACAGATCCGCGGCGCGGGCGATGCGGAACGCAACCGTCTCTTTGCCGAAGCCTATGGCAAGGACCCGGACTTCTTCGCTTTCTATCGCTCGATGTCGGCCTACGAGCATGGACTGCGCGCCAACGACACCCGCTTCCTGTTGAAACCGGATTCGGATTTCTTCCGCTTCTTCGGCAACCCTGCGGGCAAGGTGGCCGGACCGGCTGCCGCGCCATCGGCGCCGAAGCAGTAAGTCTCCGAGAGGGGCGGGTCGATTGCTGGCTCGCCCCTTTCGCTTCACGACAAGAAACCAGTTTCGGGAGGCTGAGGTCCGATGAGGTCCATAGCGTTCGTCGACTTCCTCATCGGCGTCGGAATTCTGTTCGTGATGGAAGGCATCCTGTTTGCGGCGAGTCCCGCCTTCATGCGTAAGGCGATGAAAAGCGCGCTGGAGACGCCCGACAACATTCTGCGTGCGGTAGGCATTGCCTCGGCGGTCGCCGGCCTGATCCTGATCTGGCTGGTACGGCGATAGAATAGCCGTTCGAAATGAACGCAAACGTGAGAACGAGGACGCCGGTTTTTCGCCGGATTGCCCGTCTCAAATGCTTGCGTGGCGGCCCGGTTCGGGCGCAGTGTTATCCGATATTCGTTCCTGACTTTGCCTGGAGAGAGACCGACATGACCGGTGCCCGACCCGTCCTCAGCCGTCGCCTGCGCCGCCTGGCGGCCGCGGTGACGATAGGCGCCGCCAGCGTCCTGGCCTCGGCTTCCGCCTTTGCGCGTGGGCCTGACGGGATTGCCGATATCGCCGAGAAGGTGATCGACGCCGTCGTCAACATCTCGACCTCGCAGACCGTGGATGCCAAGGGCGGCGCCGGGGCTATTCCGAAATTGCCTCCGGGTTCGCCCTTCGAGGAATTTTTCGACGACTTCTTCAAGAACCGGCGCGGGGGCAACGGCAACCGCAAGGAAGGCAATCGCGAGTTCCAGCCGCGCAAGACAAGTTCGCTCGGCTCCGGCTTCATCATCGACACGGCGGGTGTCGTCGTCACCAACAACCACGTCATCGCCGATGCCGACGAGATCAGCGTCATCCTCAACGACGGCACCAAGGTGAAGGCCGAACTGGTCGGCGTCGACAAGAAGACCGATCTGGCCGTGCTGAAGTTCAAGCCGCCGAAGCCGCTGACTGCCGTGAAGTTCGGCGACTCCGACAAGCTCAGGCTCGGCGAATGGGTGATTGCGATCGGCAACCCCTTCAGCCTCGGCGGTTCCGTCACGGCCGGCATCGTCTCGGCGCGCAACCGCGACATCAGCCAGGGTCCGTATGACAACTATATCCAGACCGACGCCTCGATCAATCGCGGCAATTCCGGCGGTCCGCTGTTTAACCTCGAAGGCGAAGTCGTCGGCGTCAACACGCTGATCATCTCGCCGACCGGCGGCTCGATCGGTCTCGGCTTTGCGGTGCCGTCGAAGACGGCGGCGGTCGTCGTCGACCAGTTGCAGAAGTTCGGCGAGCTGCGCCGCGGCTGGCTCGGCGTCCGTATCCAGCAGGTCACCGACGAGATTG
>JAHCKB010000268.1 GCA_026125985.1 Bradyrhizobium sp. | reverse complement strand
CTATGAGCGCGCGCCCGACCAGGAGCACTTCCTCAACCGCAAGAAAACCAAGGAGCTGTTCCGCAAGGTCTTTGCGCTCGGCAAGGGCAAGAAGTGGAATTTCATGCATTCGAGCCTGTTCCTCGACTTCCTCGCGGGCAACCAGCAATACGAATGCACACCCTGGGGCATGCCGGCACGCAACATCTTCGGCTGGCAGAAGCCATGCTATCTGCTCGGCGAGGGCTATGCGAAGACCTTCACGGAGTTGATGGAAACCACCGACTGGGACTCCTACGGAACCGGCAAGTATGAAAAGTGCGCGAACTGCATGGCGCATTGCGGCTACGAGCCGACCGCTGCGACCGCGGCGCTGACCAACCCGCTCAAGGCGGCATGGGTGGGAATGCGCGGCATCCAGACCGCGGGCCCGATGGCGCCGGAGATCGATCTCAGCAAGCAGCGCCCGGCGCAATACGTGTTCGCCGAGCAGGTGCAGAAGAAGCTGTCGGAAATCCGTCACGACGAGGCGGTCGCAGCCCAGCAGAAGGCCGAGAGCCTCACCCAGCAAAGGGCGGCCCCGACAGCAGCCTGATCGTTCCGGCCGGCACCAGATCCGAAAAAGGCCCGGGCGCTGCCCGGGCCTTTATTTTGTTACGCCGGCAAGCTCTCTCAGGCGTTGGCCGTGACGAGGCTCTCGCCGCCGACCAGAAATTCACGGCAGCCGCGCAGTGAACGTAGCGCGCGATTGAAGTCGATCCCGGTCGACACGAGCGCACTCAGGGTCATGGGATTGCGCACCACCCCTCGCATGATTGTGCGCAGACAGACATCGCCATTGGGCTTGATCGCGTTCTGCGCCAGTTCGGGCAGCGCGCGATGGGCCGGATCGCTGATCACGCGCAACGCGGCGAACGGAATGCCGGCCTGAGCCGCATAGGCGGCCGCAATGTGGCTTTCCATGTCCACCGCCGCAGCACCCGTCTCGGAATGCAGAGCCGCCTTGCAGGCGCGCGCAGCAACGACCCGCTCAACACCGGCCAGGCACCCGCGCACCACACGGCGGCGGCGACGCGTCACCCGGCTGCGCCTGAGCGTCGCGCCGGCGATCATTTCCTCGTTCAGCGCCATGTCCGCCAGGAAACGGGTGTCGCCGGCCATTACCTCGGTGGCGACCACCACGTCGCCGGTCCGTAAGGAGGGATCGAGACCGCCGGCGACCCCGAAACTGACCACACCGCGGAAGGTCGAAGAATCCAGCGTAGAAAGCAGCGCTCGGAGCTGCTGCGGATCGCTGGAGCTGCAGATGACAATCATGCCCGGCCCGGCCGCAATGCGGGCCTCCTGCGCCAATCCCGTCACAATCAAAACCGGCCGCCGATCAATCGAATCTTCCCCAATCGACTGTCGCACGGTCACGGCGGCCCCCGCCCCCAAAGTCACATTCCGACCCCTACCATCCTGCTGTTCGTACTCCGCAAGTTCCGATACCGCGCCAAAGCCCAGAGCGGAAAGAACTTCGAGTAGCCGTGATATCGCAAATAAAATACGCGCGGAAAACCCGTAGCGGTATAGCGTTGCTCATCCCACAGGCCTTTTTCCGTCTGTGTGCTTTTTAGGTACTCCACCCCCCTTGCGACGGCCGGGTGCTCTACCTCGCCGGCCGCCATCAGACCAAGCAAGGCCCATGCCGTTTGCGACGATGTGGAGGGGGACTGCTCGTAGCCCCGGTAATCCAGGCGGTAGCTGACCGCATCTTCCCCCCAGCCGCCGTCCCGATTCTGGACAGAAACGAGCCAATCTACGGCCTTTCGGACCATGGGATCGCCATGGTCCACCCCGGCAGCATTCAGCGCGCAAAGCACCGACCAGGTGCCGTAAATGTAGTTTAGCCCCCAGCGGCCATACCATGACCCCTCGGGAAGCTGGGTGCGGCGCAGATAGTCGATTCCGTCGGCCACAGCCTTGCTACTTTGGGCGGTCTCGCCGAGCTGGGCCAGCATCGAGACGCAGCGGGCGGTGACATCCTCCGTCGGGGGATCGAGCAGCGCGCCGTGGTCGGAGAACGGGATATTGTTCAAATAATATTCGAGGTTGTTCACGTCGAAGGCAGCCCAGCCGCCGTCGCGACTTTGCATGCCCTCGATCCATTCCCGGCCGCGGGCAATCGCGGTGTCGTATTCCCCGCTACCGGCATTGCGCTGAGCGCGGTCCATCGCCATGACCACCACGGCAGTGTCGTCGAGATCGGGATAGTGGGCGTTGTTGTACTGGAACGCCCAACCGCCGGGCCGGGTATTCGGGGCTTTCACGGCCCAATCGCCCTTGAGGTCGAGCACCTGGCGCGATTTCAGCCAATCAAGCCCTTCCTTCGTCCTCGCCAGTGCCTCCGGGCCGGCCGCCTCCTGCAGCGCGTGGCAGGTCAGCGCAGTGTCCCATACCGGTGACACGCAGGGCTGGCAGTAGGCCTCGTCCTCGCCGACCACCAGGAGCTTTTCGATGCCGCGGCGGGTGGTGGCGCGGGGCGGGAAATTCTCGTCCTTACCGAGCGCCTCGTACATCATCACCACATTGGCCATCGGAGGATAGATCGCTCCCAGGCCGTCCTCGCCGTTCAGCCGCTCCTCGGTGAAGGCGAGCGCTTGCTCGATCGCACGGGCACGCAGCTTTTTCGGAAACAGCGGCTCGATCACCCGCAGGATCCGGTCGAACCCACGGAACAGCAGGAACCAGCCCCAGCTCTGGTGCGGCGCCTTCGACGTCATGCCGAGGCTCTTCGGATCCTGCAGGAACAATTCGTCGATGCCGACCCCTTTCGGATTCTTGGCGCGCGGCTTTAGCGCGGCCAGCACCATCAGCGGCACCAGCGTCGCTCGCGCCCAGTAGGAAACCTTGTTGAGATGGAACGGCGACCACATCGGCAACAGCATGATCTCGACCGGCAGCACCGGCACTGCACGCCAGGTCACCACGCCATAGAAAGCGAGCAGAAAACGCGTGAACACGTTGCTGAAGGCAGCGCCACCGCGCGAACGGATCGCCTCGCGCGCCTTCACCATGTGCGGCGCGTCGACGGAATCGCCAATCATCTTCAGCGCGAAGTAGGCCTTCACGCTGGCGCTCATGTCGAAGGGGCCGTCATGCACCAGCGGCCAGCCACCATGCGAACCCTGGATGCGGCGAAGATAGTTGGCGATCTTGGCCTCCAGCACCGCATCGACGGGCTCGGCCAGGTAGTGGCGCAGCAGGACGTATTCGGACGGAATAGTGGCGTCCGCTTCCAGCTCGAACACCCAGTGGCCGTCGTCCTGGCGAAAGCCGAGCACGGCCTCGGTCGCGGCGGCGATGCTCTTCTCCAACGCGGCGGAATCGACGGTGGCGGTGACTTTTGTGGAATGCATATTCACTGACTTGCCTCTGTTCGCGCCGGGTACGAAACGCTCATCCCGGAGCGGCATTAAGGATTCAGGCGTTTGCCCTTCCCAGCACCAGATCGGCGGCGCGGTCGCCCGACCGCACCGATCCTTCGATGGTGGCCGGCAGACCCGTAGCAGTCCAGTCGCCGGCAAGAAACAGGTTTTTGCAGGCCGTCACGGGCCCCGGCCGCAGGGCATTCTGCTCCGGGGTCGCCTCGAACGTGGCGCGGCGCTCGCGCACGATCTGCCAGGGCGGCAGGTCGCCGGAAACGCCGCCAGCCTTGCAGACATCGCGCCAGATTGACTGCGCCAACTCTTCGCGCGGCATGTCGACCAGGCGATCACCGTTGCTGATGGTGACGGAGAGCCGCTGCGGGAAAGCGAACAGCCATTCCACCAGGCCGCCGACCACCCCGAGAATGGGCACAGCGTCTTTCGGCGGATCGAAGCGGAAATGCGCATTGACGATGGCGCGGAACTTGGTTGGCGTCTTCAGTCCCGGCAGCAGTGCGGCTGCGGGCCGAGGCGGCACCGCGAGGACGACGGCATCGTCCGGACCGATCGAGATGGTGTCGCCGCCGAAATCGAGCCCATTGACGCGTCCATCCGTGATCGCAAACCGGCGCAGTTCATGGCCCAGGCGGACGGTCGCGCCACGGCTCTCGAGCAGTTTCACCGCAGGTTCGACCAGCACGGCGCTCAACCCGTCGCGGGCAATCAGCGGACGGCAGGCCTGTCCGCCGGCGAGCAGCGTTTCCCGCACGATGGCGCCGGCAAGCCCGGCCGAGCCCTCGGGTGGGTCGCAATTGAGCGCGGCGAGCAACAGCGGCTGCACCAGGCGCTGATACAGCGTGCCGTCACAGGGGACAGCGGCGCCGACGAGCTTGTCGGCACCGGCCCAGATGATCGGAGCAAGCTTGAGATAATCGAAAAGGCTGGTGTCGGGGACGCGGCGTGACTCGTCGAACACCCAGGCAGGCCACCGGCCGTCGCCGAGATCGAGCTGCCAGCGCTGGCCGGTCGAGATATCGACGAAGGGAAACTGGGCGCGCGCCGGGCCGACGAGGCCCGTCTCGGTACCGATGGCCCGGGCATAGTCACGGGCATGACGATTGCCCGATAGCAGCAGATGATTGCCGTTGTCGATGGTGAGATTGGTGGCTGCATCGAAATAGGAGCGGCAGCGCCCGCCGGCCTGCTGCGTCGCCTCGTGGACATGAACCTCGCAGCCGGCATTGCTCAGCCGTACGGCCGCGGAAAGGCCGGAAATCCCGGCACCGATGATATGAACGGTCTTGCGCATCAGATGAACGCGTAGCGGAAGAGAATGGCGAGTTTCGTGAGTTTGGTCACACGCACCGGCTGGCGTGGGGCGGCGAAGCCCCGCGCCAGCAGGAGATCGAGAATAGCGCGATAATATTTCGACATGATGCGGGGGGCACGTACCACGCGGCGCGGGTTACGGGCCATGATCTCGTCGGCCTTGGCAAAATGCATCGCCGCCCGCTGCGCCAGCGGCGCGCAAACCTTTGGCAGTGACTTGTCGGCGATGACCTTGTTCGGATCGTCGCCGGTGATGCCGGCATGATAGAGGCCTTCGCGCGGCAGATAGAGCCGGCCCAGCCCCGCATCCTCGTCGATGTCGCGCAGAATATTGGTGAGCTGCAGCGCGCGGCCAAGATGATACGCAAGCTCGACGCCGTCCTCCTCGCCCATGCCGAACACCCGTACCGACAGCCGCCCGACGGCGCTGGCGACGCGGTCGCAATAAAGATCGAGAGTGGCCATGTCGGGCGCGCGGATGTCGGCTGGCACGTCCATTTCCATGCCGTCGACGATGGCGAGGAAATCCTCGCGCTTCAATCCGAAGGTCTTCACCGGGTCAACGTAGTCCTTCAGCCGCGCCGGCGGCTCGCCGCGGTAAAGCGCATCGATGTCGTTGCGCCATTGCTGGAGCGCAGCAAGACGCTCCTCACGCGGGCCATCGGAGTCGGCGATGTCATCGACCTGGCGGCAGAAGCTGTAGATCTGGAACATCGCCTCGCGCTGCGCCTGCGGCAGGATGCGCATCGCCGCATAGAACGAACTGCCGGAGGCCGTCGAGCCGTAGTTCGCGTTGGCCGCCGCCTCCCCGCTCATGCGCCGGCCGCCGTCTTCGATTGCGCCCCTCTTCCGACTGCGCGGCGCGCCGCCTCGCCCGCCATGGCGCGAAGGCTGTAGGCGAGCAACTCCATCGGCGACAGGTGCACGCGTTCGCTCAAGGGATCGCGCACCCTGAGCATGGCTACGATCTTGTCGGCAAATGCCTGGATGACGGACACTTCGAGCCCGAGCCGGAAATCCCTGACCTGCGGAGCCAGCGCCCTGCCCTGATCGAGCAGCGCCTGGGTCTTTGCCGCGAGCGCGTGCAGGCATTGCAGCATCTGCGGCGAGGATCTGGCACCGCCGAGTTCCTCGACCGCCGCGCCGGAGGCCGCGAGCGCATCGCGCGGCAGGTAGACGCGGTTGAGATCGCGATAGTCCTTGCCGCAGTCCTGCAGATGATTGTTGACCTGCAGGCCGGCACAAAGCGCATCGGAGGCGGGCCAGGTCAAGGTGCTTTCGCCGTGGACGTCGAGAACGAAGCGACCGACCGGCATCGCCGAATAGCGGCAATAATGAACGACCTCGTCCCAGTTCTCGTAACGCAGCTTGGTCACATCCATGCGAAAGGCGGTCAGCAGATCGAGCGCATGGCGCGGCGGCAGGCCGCGCTCGGCGAGCGCGTTACGCAGCCGTACGGCCTCCGCCTGGGTGTCGCCCCTGCCGAGCAGTTCCGCTTCCAGGAGGTCGAGATAGCGAAGTTTCTCGTCCGCCGGCAGTTGTGCGTGGTCGGCGATGTCGTCCGCGGTACGGACAAAATTGTAGAAGGCAAGGATCAGCGCCCGGTGTCGCGGATGAATGATCCACGAAGCGACCGGAAAATTCTCGTCGCGGTGCGTCTTGCCCGACCGGAGGTCGCTGGCGCTGCTCATCGTACCATATCGTCATTGGTCATGCGCGGAGGGCGCGGAACGCCCCATATAGGGG
>JAHCKB010000267.1 GCA_026125985.1 Bradyrhizobium sp. | reverse complement strand
GGGCGCGGAAAATTTCCTCGATCGAGGCGCGGCCGCCACCTCTCTCTTCCGCCGCCTTCAATTCGTTGAGGCGCTCGCGGTTGGTCTGGATCGAGCGGGTGACGAACAGCTCCGCGATCAATTCGTCCTTGGAGCCAAAATGGTAATTCACGGCCGCCAGATTGACGTTCGCTTCCGCGACGATGTCGCGCAGCGTGACGTCGCCGAAGCCGCGGTCGGCATAGAGCCGTTCGGCGGCGGCGAGGATGGCGGAACGGGTCTGATCGGACGCCATTGCGTTGAACCTTCTCCGTCATTCCGCGGCGCGCATCAGCGCCCACCCGGAAATCTCGCTCCGAAACCTCTGGATTCCCGGTTTAGCCCTGAGGTTTCACCGGAATGACAGGAATGCACAGAGCGAGTTGCAATTCAAACAGTTGTATGAAACTATCGTTTGAAGGCGGCGGATGTCAATGCCGTTGCGAGTGCCTCGCAGGTTTATGCCTTGCCGGGTGCGCGCTGCGGGCGGACAGTGCGGCCAATGAATTCGAGAAGTGAAAAGCGAGGAGCGTCCGATGGATTTCACCCTGTCCACCAAGCAGAAGGAATGGCTCGATCGGGTCCAGTCCTTCATGAACAAGCACGTCCGCCCGGCAGTGCCGATCTACAAGAAGCAGGACGAGGAAGGCGAGCGCTGGAAGGTGATTCCCGTTCTGGAGGAGCTCAAGGCCAAGGCGAGGGCCGAGGGCCTCTGGAACATGTTCATGCCGCCGAACGAGCATGAGGATGACGAATTCCGCGGCGCGGGATTGACCAACCTGGAATACGCGCTGCTGTCGGAAGAGATGGGCCACATTTCGTGGGCCTCGGAAGTATTCAACTGTTCCGCGCCCGATACCGGCAACATGGAAGTGCTGATGCGCTACGGCTCCAAGGAGCACAAGCGCAAATGGCTGCGCCCGCTGATGGACGGCGAGATCCGCTCCGCCTTTCTGATGACGGAGCCGGCGGTGGCTTCGTCCGACGCCACCAACATCGAGACCCGCATCGAGAAGCAGGGCGACCACTACGTCATCAACGGTCGCAAATGGTGGTCGTCCGGCGTCGGCGATCCCCGCTGCAAGATCGCGATCCTGATGGGCAAGACCGACGTCAATGCCGCGAGGCATCAGCAGCAGTCGCAGATCCTGGTGCCGCTCGACACGCCCGGCATCAAGGTGGAGAAGATGCTGCCGGTGTTCGGCTTCGACGACGCGCCACACGGCCACGCGCAGGTGCTGCTGGAGAACGTCAAGGTGCCGGCTTCCAACATCCTGCTCGGCGAGGGCCGCGGCTTCGAGATCGCGCAGGGCCGCCTCGGACCGGGCCGCATCCATCACTGCATGCGCACCATCGGCAAGGCCGAGGAGGCGCTGGAGAAGATGGTGAAGCGACTGATGTCGCGCACCGCCTTCGGCAAGAAGATCATCGAGCATTCGGTCTGGGAGCAGCGCATCGGCGAGGCGCGCACCAACATCGAGATGTGCCGCCTCTTGTGCCTCAAGGCCGCCGACATGATGGACAAGGTCGGCAACAAGACCGCGCAGCTCGAGATCGCCATGATCAAGGTGGCCGCTCCCAACATGGCGCTGAAGATCATCGACGAGGCGATCCAGGCCTATGGCGGCGGCGGAGTTTCCGATGATGCCGGTCTGGCGAAGGACTACGCCGGTATCCGCACGCTGCGGCTCGCCGACGGTCCGGACGAGGTGCATAATCGCGCCATTGCCAGACTTGAAATCCGGAAGTATCAAAACGCTCCGAGGCACTAGGAAAGCGAGAGCGTACGCAACGTTCTCCGCCGTCATTCCGGGGCATGTGAAGCACTGCCCCGGAATTTCACGGTTCCGGGGGCGGGCCTTTCCGGCCGTCCCGGAACGACGGATAAGAAACCTGAGGGAGAGCGCCAGCGTGAACGACAGCGTCAAGAAAGACGAGGAGTTCTCGGGTACCAGGGAAGTCGAGGAGCGCCATCGCGTCAACGAGGCCAACCTCGCCAAGTGGATGTCCGAGCATGTCGAGGGCTTTGCCGGCCCGCTGACCGTTCTGCAATTCAAGGGCGGACAGTCCAATCCCACTTACCGCCTCAACACGCCCGGTCGTTCCTACGTGATGCGCCGCCGCCCGTTCGGCAAATTACTGCCGTCGGCGCACGCGGTCGATCGCGAGTTCCGTGTGATCTCGGCGCTCGGGAAGCAGGGTTTTCCTGTCGCCAAAGCCTATGCGCTCTGCATGGACGATGCTGTGATCGGTTCTGCCTTCTACATCATGTCGATGGAAGAGGGACGGGTGTTCTGGGATCCGACCCTGCCGAGCCAGCCGCCGGAAGCGCGCCGGAAGATTTTCACCAGCAAGATCGAGACGCTTGCGAAACTGCACATGCTCAATCCCGAGAAGATCGGGCTCGGCGACTTCGGCAAGCCCGGCAATTATTTCGCCCGCCAGATCGATCGCTGGACCAAGCAATATCGAGCTTCCGAGACGCAGCATATTCCCGAGTTCGAGAAGCTCGCGGAATGGCTGCCGAAGACCGTGCCCGCGCAGGAGCGCATTTCGGTCGTTCATGGCGACTATCGCCTCGACAACATGATCTTCCATCCGACCGAGCCGCGCGTGCTTGCGGTGCTGGACTGGGAGCTGTCGACGCTCGGCGATCCCATGGCCGACTTCACCTATCTGCTGATGCAGTGGACCATGCCGGGTCTCGCCAACGCCGATCTCAAGGCGCTAAACATTCCGAGCCAGGACGAGGCGGCGAAGATCTATTGCGACTACACCGGCATGGCCGTGCCGGAACTCAACTGGTACTTCGCCTACAATCTGTTCCGCCTCGCCGGCATCACCCAGGGCATTGCGGGGCGCGTCCGCGACGGCACCGCGGCGAATGCCAGGGCGCTGGAGTCGGCGGCGCGCACCGTGCCGCTGTCGAAGGCGTCGTGGGAATACGCGCAGAAGGCCGGCGCGGTGTGATCTCTGCAGCGGCGCGATCCCGCGGGATCGCGCCTTTGTATTTTGGGCGTTCGCCGATCCTCGCATTCCGCCGGTGAATGCTTCGTCCCTGGATATTCGATTGCATCCCCATTCCAACATTCGCGGCAGCCTGTTCATGGTCGTGGGCATGGCGAGCTTCACGATGAACGACGCCATCACCAAGGCCGTGTCGTCGGAGATGAATTTCGGCCAGGTGATGCTGGTGCGCGGACTGTTCGCGACAGTGCTGATCGCGGCACTCGCCTATCATCGGCGGGCCCTGCGTTCGCCGCGCACTTCAATGGTGAAGCCGGTGGCGCTGCGTGTGGCGGCCGAAGTCGGCGGCACCCTGGCGTTTCTGACCGCGATCGTGAACCTGCCGCTGGCCAATACGTCTGCAATCTTTCAGGCACTACCGCTCGCCGTTACGCTCGGGGCGGCGCTCGCGTTCGGCGAACCTGTCGGCTGGCGCCGCTGGCTGGCGATCTCGGCGGGTTTTATCGGAGTCCTCATCATCGTCCGGCCGGGGCTGGAAGGCTTCAATCAGTATTCGCTGTTTGCGCTGGGCTCGGTGTTTTTCTTTGCCGTGCGCGATCTGGCGACCCGGCCAATCCCCGCCCACATTCCTTCGCTGTTCATTACGCTGGTGACCGTCGTCGCGGTGACTGTTGCGGGCGGCATCATCCTTTTCCCGCTCGGCGGCTGGACGCCGCCGTCCGCCCGTGCGCTCGGACTGCTCGCTTTTTCGGCGGTTCTCGTCGTCGTCGGGTACCAGTATGTGATCATGGCACTGCGCGCCGGCGACATATCGGCGGTGGCGCCATTCCGCTATACCGCGCTGCTCTGGGCGATGCTGCTCGGCTACGTCTTCTTCGGGGACCGGCCCGACCGTTACATGGTGCTGGGCGCCTCGTTCATCGTGCTGTCCGGCCTCTATGCTTTCTATCGCGAGCGCAAACTTGCCAGCTCGCGTCCGGCCGCCTCTGCTTCCGCGGTGCCGCCGGAAGGGGTTTGATCTCTCATTTCAGGACAGCGACTTGCATTCCCACTCGAATATCCGCGGAAGCCTGCTGATGGCCGCAGCCATGGCGAGCTTCACGTTGAATGACACCATCACCAAGTCGGTATCGTCAGAACTCAATATCGGCCAGATCATCGTCGTGCGCGGGCTGTTCGCGATGGTGTTGATCGCCTCCTTTGCCGCCTGGCGCGGTGCGCTGCGACCGCTGAACACGCTTTTCATCCGGCCGGTGGGCATGCGCGTCATCGGCGAGATCGGGGGTACGCTGACCTTCCTGTCGGCCATCGCGCACATGCCGCTGGCCAATGCCGCCGCGATCTTCCAGGCGCTTCCACTCGTCATCACGCTTGGCGCGGCGCTGGTGTTCGGCGAGCCGGTCGGCTGGCGGCGCTGGCTGGCGATCGGGGTGGGTTTCATCGGTGTGCTCGTGATCGTCCGGCCGGGCACCGCGGGCTTCAACGAGTTCTCCCTGCTGGCACTCTCGTCGGTTGCCTTCTGTACCCTGCGCGACCTGGCGACGCGAAGGATTCCAAAGGAGATACCGTCGCTATTCATCGCCCTCCTGACCACCTTCACGGTTACGACGGGGGGCGCCGTCATCCTCTATCCGCTGGGCGGCTGGATACCGCCGTCCGGCCGCACGGTCGGATTGCTGGCGGTAGCGGCGGTCCTGCTGCTGATCGGCTATCAATGCATCATCTCGGCGCTGCGCACCGGCGAAATCTCCGCCGTGGCGCCGTTCCGCTACACTGCGCTGATCTGGGCCATGCTGCTCGGCTATCTCGCCTTCGGCGACCGGCCGGATGCCTTCATGCTGCTCGGTGCTGCAATTGTCGTTTCGTCCGGCCTCTACACCTTCTACCGCGAGCGCGTCCGCAACCGCCTGCGTCCCGCCGCGTCGGCATCAGGTTCGCCGCCGGAAGGGGTGTGAGATTCCCGGGAGGGGATCTTGATGGGCGATCCGAAGTATATTGCCGCAGCGAGGACACAGCGGCATCCAACCAACGAATCGGTTGCCGAAGCCAGCCGCGGGTGTCAGATTTGACGATAGTATCGAAGTCATCCGATTGCCGGAAAACCCTGCCGCCTGATACCTCGCCTCCAAATGACGGGCATTGCTTCAACGCCGATGGACGCATCGGTGCTGAGATGATTTCCGTCAAAATCCTGCCTAACGAAGGAAGCCGCGCATGAGCTCGACGCCTCCCACGATCATCTACACCCTGACCGACGAGGCGCCGGCGCTCGCCACGGCCGCGTTCCTGCCGATCGTGCGCGCATTTGCGGCGCCGGCCGGCATCAACGTCACCATCAGCGACATCTCGCTGGCCGCCCGCATCCTCGGCGAGTTCCCTGAGTTCCTGACCGAAGAACAGCGCGTGCCGGACAACCTCGCCGAACTGGGGCGGCTGACGCTCCTGCCTGGCACCAACATAATCAAGCTGCCCAACATCAGCGCCTCGGTGGCGCAATTGATTGCCGCCATCAAGGAGCTGCAGGCCAAGGGCTACAAGCTTCCGGACTATCCCGAGAGCCCCAAATCGGACGAAGCCAAGGCGATCCGGACACGCTACGCCAAATGCGTCGGCAGCGCCGTCAATCCGGTGCTGCGCGAAGGCAATTCCGATCGCCGCGCGCCGCTGGCGGTGAAGAACTATGCCCGGAAGAATCCGCACAGCATGGCCGAATGGAGCCAGGCCTCGCGCTCGCACGTCTCGCACATGCACCATGGCGACTTCTATCACGGCGAGAAGTCCATGACCCTGGACAGGGCGCGCGACGTGAAGATGGAGCTGATCACCAGGAGCGGCAAGACCATCGTGCTCAAGCCGAAGGTATCGCTGCAGGACCGCGAGGTCATCGACTCCATGTTCATGAGCAAGAAGGCGCTGCTGGAATTCTACGAGCAGCAGATCGAGGACGCCTTCAAGACCGGCGTTATGTTCTCGCTGCATGTGAAGGCCACCATGATGAAGGTGTCGCACCCGATTGTGTTCGGTCACTGCGTGAGGATCTTCTACCGCGACGCTTTCGAAAAGCACCGCGAACTGTTCGCCGAGCTTGGCGTGAACGTCAACAATGGCATGGTCGACCTGTACAACAAGATCGCCAGCCTGCCGCAGAGCAAGCAGGATGAGATCAAGCGCGACCTGCACGCCTGCCACGAGCATCGGCCGGAACTGGCGATGGTCGATTCGGCCAAGGGCATTACCAATTTCCACTCGCCCAACGACATCATCGTCGACGCCTCGATGCCGGCCATGATCCGCAATGGCGGCAAGATGTGGGGCGCCGATGGCCGGCTCAAGGATGTCAAGGCCGTGATGCCAGAAAGCACCTTCGCCCGCATTTATCAGGAGATGATCAACTTTTGTAAATGGCACGGCGCCTTCGACCCCAAGACCATGGGCACCGTTCCCAATGTCGGCCTGATGGCGCAGCAGGCAGAGGAATACGG